>NZ_JBSHHY010000002.1:499559-508806 GCF_053618675.1 Streptomyces sp. NPDC055632
GTGCAGGGTGACGGCGAGACTGTGGGCCGAGTCGAGGGTGTGGGGGTGGTTGTCGCCGAGGATGCGGCGGCGTCGGGCGAGGGCGTCCTCATCGAGGCGACGAGCCTCGGCAGGTTCACCGATGGACCGAAGGGCAGCGGCGAGGCCGTGGGCCGAGCTGAGGGTGTCGGGGTGGTTGTCGCCGAGGACGCGTCGCCGTCGAGCGAGGGTGTCCTCGGCAATGTGGTGGGCCTCGGCTGGTTCGCCGAGGGTGTGCAGGGTGACGGCGAGACTGTGGGCCGAGTCGAGGGTGTCGGGGTGGTTGTCGCCGAGGATGCGGCGCCGTCGGGCGAGAGTGTCCTCGACGATGCGACGGGTCTCGATCGGTTTGCCGAGGGTGTGCAGGGCAGCGGCGAGGTTGTGGGCCGAGCGGAGAGTGTCGAGGTGGTCGTCGCCGAGGACGCGTCGCCGTCGGGCAAGCACGTCCTCGTACAAGCGATGGGCTTTTGTGCCCTCGCCGGTCATGCTCAGGATCACGGCCAGGTCATTGGCGGACTGAAGGGTGTCGGAGTGGTCGTCACCGAGGGTCCGCTCTCGCCGGGCGAACGTGTCCTCGATGAGAGGCAGAGCTCCTCTGAGGTCACCGAGGTCATTGGTCGCGTGGCCGAGGTACTGCGTACAGGTGAGGGTGTCCGGGTGTTCCTGACCGAGTTCGGAGATCCACGACTCGCGCAGTGAGGCAGTCAGGTCGTGTGCGCTTCGGGGCTGGCCGCTCCGAATGAGGAAGAGCGCGGCCTTGAGCAGGAGGGGCCTCAGCTCCGGACGGTCGTCGAGGACGACGTGCCGGGTGGTGAGGTGGGAGGCGAGCGAGGCCCAGCCGGGCCAGGATTCCGGGGCCTCCGGGTCGCCCGGTTCGACATTTCGGAGGACAGCCGCGACGTCGCTGTGGATCATCCCGGCTTGCTCCGAGACGACTTGGTCACGGACTACCGCTTGCGTGAGGCGGTGGATCTGGAAAGTCTCGTGGTCCACGCGGGCGAGTCCGTAACGGCTCAGAGGCTGCAAAGCGTTGTGCGGCCACATGAAGTCGTCCGGATCACCGGGAATGGTGTTCAGCCTGGGGCGGGCACTCTCCAGCCAACCAGTCGGAATGGGTTCGGGCCCGAAGAAGGCGCCGAGCCGCAGGAGGGCGAGGGCTTCGGGATGGCTGCTGGCGAGACGGTCGGTGGAAATGCCGACCGTGGCAGCCAGTGAAGCCGGATACCCCGGGGCATCGCCCTTTTCCAGGATCCTCGCCGTGCTGGTGGTGACGAGTCGGCGGTACCGGTCGAGGGTCATACCGCTGCTGATGACGCCTGCGGCCTGTGCAAGGGCCAGGGGAAGGTCGCCGAGGTCCTTTGCGAGGGCGTCCGCATGCTCGGACGTGATGCCCGGGACGCGGAGTTCGAGATAGGCAATGGCGTCGGAGCGGGTGAAGACGTCCAGGCCGATCGAGTGCGCGACACCGCGCCAGTCGGGATTGCGCGAGGTGATGAGGACGTGGCCGGGGCCTTCGGGAAGCCAGGGCTCGATCTGCGAGGGATCTTCGGCATTGTCGAGGATGACGAGCCAGCGCTGTTGGGTGCGCAGGTGCTGCAAGAGGATACGAGTGTTGTGTTCGGACCCCGTACCGGGTTTGGCGATACCGAGGCGGTCGGCCAGTTCCGTGTAGTGGACAGCCAGTTGGTCGACCCGCTCGGCGTCGACCCACCACACCAGGTCGTACTGGCTACGGAAGCGGTGGGCGTACGCCAGCGCGATCTGGGTCTTGCCGATGCCGCCCATCCCGTGCAGCACCTGTGCCGAAGACTGCCCCCGGCCGAGCAGTCCGTCACGGAGCCGAACGATCTCGCTTTCGCGGCCGGAGAAGTCGGGGTTGTGGCGGCGCACGTTCCACACGTCTGGTTGGCCGGCGCTGTTCGGAATCCTGGGCTTTGCGCCGTCCGGGACGGAATCCGTTTCCGTCATAGAGGTGTTGCCCGGAAAGGCTGGATTGTCGGCCGGACGTGTCCCGCCGTTGATTGCCTCCCGTAAAGCCGTCAGGGCAGTGGCCTCGTCCATGCCGTGAAGGTCCTTGCGGAGCTTCGCGGCCAGGAGCGGAGGGACGTCGTCCGTGGTGACGGGTTCGAGGGCGAGGGGAATGACACGGCCCCTGCGGGCAACGGCTGCGGTCCACTCCTCCTGAGTCCATCGCCCTTTCTCGAAGTAGGACCTTGAGAAGAGGGCCACAACGGCGTCGGCCGCTTCGAGAGCCTGATCCATGCGGTCCACGAAGTCGTCACCGGTTCGCCAGTCCCAGACGTCGAGGATGACCTGATGGCCGGCTTTTTCCAGGTGCCAGCCGACCCATTCCGCCCAGAGGCGGTCTGAGCCTGCGTAACTGATGAAGAACCGCTGCGTGCGCTCGGTCATCGTGGCCCCCCGAGTGATCCTGTACTTGCCGTGTTGCTGTGACAGTCAATGATCTTGCGCGGAGTAAGGATGCGCAGGAGAACGCCGCGGTCGCCGTTGTCGCCGTACGGTCGGCCTGACCGTTTCAACGGGCGTCGAGTCCGGTCTCCCGCTGAGTGGGAACCGACTCGTTCCCACCCGCCGGGCTCCAACCAGACCGGCGCAGGTGCCGCTCCGGCTCACGGACGCCGGCGATCTCCCCGAGGCCGATGACGTAGGGACGCAGACGCAGCTGGAGTTCCTTGAGATCCGCACGGAACGCGGCGTTGTCGGGCCACGCAGTCTCGTCCACCCGTTCACCCTGGGAGGCTTCCCAGGCGCTCATCAGTGGATGCCACTTCGCGAGGAACGGGGCGAGCTCGAAGTTGAGTATGTCCAGGACGAGTTCATGGACGGAGTTGCCTTTGGAAGGTGGCGGTGGCGCGGTGCCGGACTCCAGCGGCTCCCGGTACAGGTCGAAGAGAGTCTTGAGGGAGGTCAGCGCTTCACGGAGGTTCCCGCTGCCGTCATCGAGCGGACGGGTGGCTACCCGCGTGGAGGCCTGGAAGAACATTCGCAGGGCCGCTTGCCGCATGTCTGTGTTCGCGGCGAAGATCATCACGCTCCCAGGGAGGGTGAGTTGGACCTCCGTCAGCTGCGCAGACCGCCGGTAGAACTCGGCCCCCAGTACGACGGCGATCCCGACCAGACCGCCCACTACGACCGAGAGAAGCTGTCCTCCGGTCTGGCTGATGGAGTACGCGGCGATGCCGACCACCGCACCGACCAACCCGGCGAACACCGCCCGCGCGACTGTCCGGGCACCGGGGCCCCACGCACGATCGCGGCGCGTCACCACAAGAACCTCCCCCTGACTCCCTGTTGTCCACTGACAGTACTGATCGCCACCGGTACCTTCAACGCTCCTTGCGGGAAGGGGTATATGTGTGGAACGGATTCGCCTGTCCGCCCCCACCGGAGGTGAGGCCTCACCCATGCTTCGCGCCGGACCGCCGAACGCACCGGACAGGCGATGGGCAGGGGATGCCGAATGACCGACGGAGTGGCGCGGATCTTCCGAGGCAGTGTCATGCTCTGCGCTCCTGGTGTGGTGCGGTGATACGCGGCCACCTCCCTTGACGGCTGGATCCGCCGCCGTACGTGCCCACCGGCTTCGGCCGACAGGGCGGGATCGGTACGCGGCTTCGCATACGACCGATGGAAACGTTGAGGGGCCTGACCCGTTTCGGTGGGCCAGGCCCCTTATCCACAATTTCGACTTTCGAGTACCGGGATCATAATTCTGGAAAATGACAGCTTCATTGGCGGTGGCTTTCAATTGTCTATAGTTGGTCGCCTCCCAGGTTGGTTTCGCCGATCATTCGACTCCATTCGTCGATCACCGTCTGACCGTCAATGACCTTCTGTACCGCTGCCTGAATCGTCCTGAACTGTGGCCTCAGGCGGCTGCTGGACCGAGCGGCCCCTCCGATGCTGTCAGAGAATTCTTGAAGTTGTGCGGTCGTTCCCTTCGTCACGCTTGATAGTTCCGCGATCTCTTTGAAGAACTCTTGAGCTGCTTGTCGATCTTCTTCGGATAGGTCACTTTCTCCTGCACGCCTGATGAAACCGATGATCCCTGGATCGATCGAGGACAGGGCGTCCCAGTACTGTGTTCCTAGCTCATCCACTTCGCCAACTGGAACGGTAAGGCGTTCTGCGAGCTGTTCCGCCACGCGCATTCGCCCGGCAAAACCTCCTCCTCGCGCGTCAGAGGAATTCATTTTCTCGGATGCCCATACAGACTCCTGGCCGATGAGGGCGATGATCCCTGCGAACCTCTGAACGGTGTCCAGCCATGTCGGCAGTGCTTCCTCGGCCTTCGCCATGACTTCGATGAACCCAGGCTGTTCTTCAGGGCCTCGGCTCGACTGGGGTGATTCGACCGGCCTGATGGGAGGTGCCATCTCGATGACTTCAGAGATTTTCAGGGCCAGTTTGTGGACTTCTTTCCGGTATGCGGGAGAGTCCTCTTCTTCCAGTCGAAGTTCCCGCCAATCCACCCACTGTCGTTTCGCGATTAGCTCGACGACTTCATCGTCAGGCTGCTCCTCTGCTCCCTGTGCGAGTTGAGGAACGTTCACATAATGAATTGGAAGCAGCAGTTCTTCTAACCCGAGGCTGGCGGCGTGTCCAGCAAATTTGATCACCTCGCGCCTGCATTCCTGACTCTTGAGGAATTTAGGTGTGACAATTGGGATGAGGAAGGTTGTTCCTGTAAGTGCAGAGTCGAGTCGCATCCGCCACGCGTCGCCCCACTCGATCGACTTCTTGTCGAGGAAGATCTCGAGCGGCTCGCCGGTAATGATCTCGAACGCGTTGGCGATTTGTTCGGACAGTCGTGCGATTCGCCCTTCATCCAGTTGGTCATCGCGATGTGTGTAGCTCCAGAACCCGGCGGGTTGTGCGTTCGTCATGAAATAGAGAGTAGTCAATCGGGGTGATGCTTGACTTGGGCTTGATCTGATTAGTACTCCAGTGTGACTTCGTAGTTCCACGTCACGTCACGCGTGCGCTGGTTACCGGACGGTGTTCTGTCCGATTGCGCGGAGGACATCGGCGAGCCAGACCAGGTGGTGTCCCACGGCCCGGTCCGGGTCGGCGAGTAGGTCTTCAAGGTGCTGCCATGACTCGGAGAGCTGCCCGATCGTGATCGTTCTCGGTTCGTTGGGGACGTCGTAGAGTTCGTCGCCCGGAACAGACCAGAAGTAGTCGCGTTCGAGCGCCACAGTGCTGCCGGCTGACGCTTCGATGCGTTGCAGTGCCAGTTCGAAGGCGTGCCGGAGCTGATCAAGGGGAATCCGCAGAGGTTCGCTGTCCATGTGCTCATTGTGTCGATCAGGGGCCGTCGGACCGAAGCAAGGGGTTCGGTACCACCCTGGACCCGGCCAGGAGCGAGACCGGTCAGCGCGTGATCATCGGGGGTTGTGTGAACTCCTGAAAATCGTGCGGTAGCCGCGGGCCAGAGCGTGGACCCGGTCCGGTGGCGGGCGTTGTTCGACCAGGCCATGGCCCGGATCGCGGGCGGGTTCCGACGGGTGGAACCGCGGGCCACCGCCCGCGCGTACCTGCTCGGACTACTGTCCGGCGTGGAGCGCAAGAGCTGCTGGCGGCTGGCCGAACAGACTGGTCACGCACGTTCCGGGCCGATGCGGCGGCTGCTGCGAAGCGCCCGCTGGGAGACACGCTGATGCCGTCCGCGACGAAGTCCGCGCTTACGCCGTCGGTCACCTCGGTGGCGATGGTGGCATGCTGGTCGTCGACGAGACCGGCCTCCTGAAGAAAGGCCGGGTCTTGGCGGGCGTGCAGCGGCAGTACACCGGCACCGCCGGACGTATCGAGAACAGCCAGGTCGGTATTTTTCTCGCCGACACTACCGGCCGGGGGCGGGCGCTGATCGACCGCCGGGTCTGTCTGCCTGAGCGCTCCTGGTGCACTGATCCCGAGCGCCGCCAGGCGGCCGGGATACCCGACGAGGTGCGGTTCACGACCAAACCCAGCCTGGCCTGGGAGATGATCGTTGCCGCGCTGGACGCCGGGGTGGAAGCACCGTGAGTGACCGGCGACGAGGCATACGGGCAGGACCCGCGGCTTCGTGCCGCCCTGGAGGCCCGCGGGACCGGCTGTGTTCTAGCCATCGCCCGCTCCATCCGGATCCGGGTCAACTCCGGCCGCACACCGATTCGCACGGACACGGTCGTTGACCGCTTGCCCCAGGCTGCCTGGCACCGGCAAAGCGCCGGCAACGGTGCGAAGGGCCTGCGCTATTACGACTGGACGTGGATCCGTATCGGCACCGGCGAGCACCGCCATCTGCTGATCCGCCGCAACCCTGCCACGAGGGAACTCGCCTTCTCCCTGTGCTGGTCACCCGCCGCAGTGCCCCTGGGCGAACTCGTCCGCGTGGTCGGCAGCCGCTGGAGCGTAGAAGAGTGCTTCCGGCCGCCGAAGGCCAGGTCGGCTTGGATCACTACCAGGTGAGGCACTGGACCTCGTGGCACCGTCACGTCACGCTCGCCATGCTCGCGCTGGTCTTCCTCGCCGCCGTCGCCGCCGTCGCCGCCGATGCAGTCCTCGACCGACCAGCCGACCCACATCACCACACCCGGGGCAGCAACCCGATCTCGTTGATCGTTCCGGAGATCCGCCACCTGTTCACCGCTGTCTTCAACCCACCAGCAGTGTCCCCGGCCAGACTGCTGCATTGGTCGAACTGGCGCAGACGCCATCAGGCAACAGCCCGGCGCAGCCATTACCGACGACGCGTAGCCAGCGGATAGATCACGAAACCGCACTGGAGATTAGGGCGGTAGAGCGTTTCTGAGGTGACCACAGCCTTGTAGGCGGATGGTGGGACGGATGGTCTGCAGGCCTTCCTGCTGAAGCACCACATCGAGTCATAGCCTTGAGGCTCGTTTTTGAGCGGCTGGCTGGATCCGTGGAGCTGGCCTCCCCGGTCGCAGCGGCTTCGTCGGCAAGATCGTCAAGGCCAGGTTTCTCCGGACATTGCCCCTGATCCTGTCCGACCCACTACTGGCAGCGAAGCCATGGGCTTCGAAAGTCGCGGTGATGGCGGGCGGCCTGCACGGAAATCAGAGGTGACAGTGGTGGATCCCTGCAGGAAACCTCTGCTTCGCCTCGGGGGGCGGGAGGTGCGGCGACGGGCTGGCTCGCGTGCGGCCTGGCGAACATTGTTTTGGACCGGTAAGGGAACCCTCAGCCCCTCCGAACCGCCGCATGGGCCTGGGTCTTGCAGGATGAGCCCCAAGCCTCGGAAGCCCCAGCGGACGCTCGACATGCTGGCCTAGTGCGTCGAAGCGCTCCGACGGCAATTCGAAGATCGAGAACGTGCCTGAGTGATGCCAGCGAGCGGGCGCTCTACGCGGGAAGCGGTGGGTGCGCAGACAGAAGCAGGTGAGGCCGGTACTGAGATCAGTATCGGCCTCACCTGCTGTTTCGGCTGTCGGGGTGGCGGGATTTGAACCCACGACCTCTTCGTCCCGAACGAAGCGCGCTGCCAAGCTGCGCTACACCCCGATGTCGCTGCTCTGCGTGTTCACGTCGCGGCGACATCGATTACTTTAGCCCACGCGCGCGCTGAGGCGAAATCCGGTATTCGGGGGCGCCGCCCCGGGGTCAGGGGCGGGCCGTCAGGGTGAGGAGGGTGGCCTCCGGGGGGCAGGCGAAGCGGACCGGGGTGAAGCGGTTGGTGCCGCAGCCCGCCGAGACGTGCAGGTAGGACGTGCGGCTCCCGACCGTGTGGGTGGAGAGGCCCCGCGCCCGGTCCGTGTCCAGGTCGCAGTTGGTGACGAGCGCCCCGTAGAGGGGGACGCGGAGCTGGCCGCCGTGGGTGTGCCCGGCCAGGACCAGCTCGTACCCGTCCGCCGTGAAGGCGTCCAGGGAGCGCAGGTACGGGGCGTGGACCACGCCCACCGTGAAGTCGGCGTCCGGGTCCGGGCCGCCCGCCACCCGGTCGTACCGGTCGCGCTTGATGTGCGGGTCGTCCAGGCCGGTGAACGCCAGCTCGGCCCCCGACAGCTTCAGCCGCCCCCGGGTGTTGGTGAGGTCCACCCAGCCCGCCGCGTCGAAGGCGTCCCGCATCCCCTCCCAGGGGTTGTGGACGGCGCCGACGGCCGGCTTGTTGCCGTTGAGGCCGTGGCGGCCCTGCGCCTTCTCCAGGAGGTAGCGGGCGGGGTTGCGCAGCTTGGGGCCGTAGTAGTCGTTGGAGCCGAAGACGTACACGCCCGGGAACTCCATCAGCGGCCCGAGCGCGTCCAGGACCTCCGGCACCGCCTCGGTGTCGGAGAGGTTGTCGCCGGTGTTGACGACGAAGTCCGGGCGGAGCCCGGCGAGCGACTGGAGCCAGGCCCGCTTCTTGCGCTGGCCGCTCACCATGTGGATGTCGGAGACCTGGAGGACCCGCAGGTCGCCCATGCCCCGGGGGAGCACCGGGACCGTCACCCGGCGGAGCCGGAAGGAGCGGGCTTCGAAGCCCGCCGCGTAGACGAGTCCGGCCGCGGCCGTCGCCGTGAGGCCTGCCGTGATCTTCAGGGGGATCCCGTACCGTGCGCGCATTCCCCCATCGTCGCAGACCCGTGCGAGGGAAATGCGCGGGCGGTCGGGGTGCGGCACCTGCCACACTTGGGTCATGACCACGCTCAAGGCGAAGCTCCAGGACGACCTCAACGCCGCGATCAGGGAGCGCGACGAACTGCGCTCCTCGACCCTGCGGCTGACCATCACCGCGATCACCAAGGAGGAGGTCGCGGGCAAGACCAAGCGCGAACTCTCCGACGACGAGGTGCAGAAGGTGATCGCGAAGGAGGCGAAGAAGCGCCGCGAGGCCGCGGACGCCTTCGAGCAGGGCGGTCGCCCCGAGTCCGCCGAGCGCGAGCGGGCCGAGGGCGTCCTCCTGGACGCGTACCTGCCGAAGCAGCTCGGTGACGAGGAGCTCGACGGGATCGTCGCGGCGGCCGTCGAGGAGGCGAAGGCGGCGGGCGCCGAGGGGCCGCGCGCCATGGGCGCCGTCATGAAGATCGTGAACCCGAAGGTGGCCGGTCTGGCGGAGGGCGGCCGGGTCGCCGCCGCCGTGAAGAGGCTGCTCGCGGGCTGATTCCCGCGAGGAGTACGAGAGAGGGCGCCCCCGTCGTGCGGGGGCGCCCACACACGGGCGCGCGGGGGTCCACCGGGAACGCAAACCCGTACCCGTACCGGTAACGGCCGCAGTCGAAGATGACCC
>NZ_JBSHHY010000002.1:508815-557332 GCF_053618675.1 Streptomyces sp. NPDC055632
TCCAGGCGCCCGCCGGGCAGCTCCAGGCGCCCGCTCGGCCCGGCGGTGGCGGCGGGGGCCGGCCGCGCGGGGGCGCGCCCCGCGCGCCGGGGGCCCCGCCGCGGGGTGGGGGGGCCCCCCTCTCTCGTGCGCTCGGGGGTCCACCGGTACCGAATACCGGTACCGGTACCGGTACCGGCCTCAGTCGAAGATGCCCGGCGGGAGCGTGATCCCGGGGGTGTTCGACCTGCGGTCACCGGGCTTGCCGTCGCGGGGCTTGTTCGGCTTGTTGGGCTTCCCGGGCTTGTTCGGGCCCTGGTCCCCCTCCTTCTCCTTGTCCTCGGGCGTCTCGGCCCGCGGTACGGAGACGGTGTTGAAGGACGGCGTCTGGCCGGCGTCCAGCGCACCCGTCATCGCGACCTTCCAGATCGGGCCGGGGAGGCAGCCGCCGCAGACCTTGGGGTAGTACTCGCCGCCGATGGTGATCCTGAACATCGACGTGTCCTTCTTGCCGATGTCGTCGCCCACCCAGACCGCGGTGGAGAGGTTCGGGGTGTAGCCGACGAACCAGGCGTCCATGCGGTCGTTGGTCGTACCGGTCTTGCCCGCGTTGTCGCGGTCGCTCAGACCGGCCTTCGTACCGGTGCCGTCCTCGACGACGCCCTTCAGCATCTGGTTGATCGTGTCGGCGGTCCGGTCGCTCATCGCCCGCGTGCACTTCGTCTGCGGCACGTTGAGCTTGTCGCCGTTGGCGGCCTTGATCGACTCGATGGCGACCGGGGTGCAGTACAGGCCCCGGTTGGCGAAGGTCGCGTAGGCGGACGCCATCGACAGCGGGGTGCTGACCTCGCCGCCGAGGGTGATCGAGGGGTTCTCCTCGATCGGCTTGCCGTCACCGCGCTCGTAGCCCAGCTTCCGCGCCATCTGCACGGTCTCGCAGAGGCCGGTCTGCTGCTCCAGGAGCGCGAAGTAGGTGTTGATGGACTTGCCGAGCGCGCCCGTCATGTCCCAGGTGCCGGCCTCTTCCTCCAGCTCGTTCTGCAGCTCCCACTTGTCGTAGCCGGTGGGGGAGCCCTTGCAGGTGCGGAAGGAGTTGTTCTCCAGCTCGATCTTCCACGGCGTGGTGTAGGTCTGGGCGGGGCTGATGCCCTTCTCCAGGGCCGCGGCGGCGGTGATCGGCTTGAAGGTCGAGCCGACCTGGAAGCCGTAGGTGCTGCCGCCCATCCGGTTGGCGACGCCGAGGTTGAGCGTCGTCTCGTGCTTCTTCGGGTCGAGTCCGTACGGGCGGGACTGGCCCATCGAGAGGATCTTGCCGGTGCCGGGCTGGACCTGCACAACCGAGGCGGCGACCGGGTCGTCCTTGTTGACCTTCGCGGTGGCGGCCTCGTTGGCGGCGGCCTGCGCGCGCGGGCTGAGCGTGGTCTTGACGGTGAGACCGCCCAGGTTCCACAGCTTCTGGCGCTCCTCGGACGTCTTGCCGAAGACCGGGTCGGTGAGGATCGTCTTGCGGACGTAGTCGCAGAAGAAGCCGGCGCCGTGGACGGCGGTGATGCAGCCGTTCTTCGGGGTCTTCACCTTCAGCTTCAGCGGGGCGGCCTTCGCCTCGTCCGCCTCGGCCTGGCTGATGTCCTTCACGTCGGCCATCCGCTGGAGGACCACGTTGCGGCGCTTGGTCGCCTCTTCGACGTCGTTGATCGGGTCGTAGCGGCTGGGCGACTGGACGAGACCGGCCATCATCGCCGCCTCGCCGAGGTTCAGGTCGGCGGCGTGCTTGGAGAAGTACCGCTGCGAGGCGGCCTCGATGCCGTACGCCTGCTGCCCGAAGAACGTGATGTTGAGGTAGTTCTCCAGGATCTTCTTCTTGCCCAGCTCCTCCTCGACCTGGATCGCGAACTTCAGCTCGCGGACCTTGCGGCCGATGGTCTGCTGGGTGGCCTGCGCGACCTTCTCGGGGTCGTCGCCGGCCTCCTCGACGAAGACGTTCTTCACGTACTGCTGGGTGAGCGTCGACGCGCCCTCGGAGACCCCGCCGGACTGCGCGTTCCGGTTGATCGCGCGCAGCACGCCCTTGAGGTCGATCGCCCCGTGCTCGTAGAAGCGCCCGTCCTCGATCGCGACGATCGCCTTCTGCATGTACGGGGAGATCTTCTCGATCGGGACGACCGTCCGGTCCCGCGAGTACACCGTGGCGATCAGACCGCCCTCGGAGTCCAGGATCTTGGTGCGCTGACTCAGCGGCGGGGTCTTCAGATTGGAGGGGATCTCGTCGAACCCCTCGACCGTGCCCTTCGCGGCCAGCCCGAGTGCCCCGGCCGCGGGCAGGGCGATGCCTGCCAGCACGGCTCCGGCGAGCACACTGACACCGAGGAACTTGGCGGCCTGCTGGGTCCCGGTCAGACCACCGCCCGAGCGCTTCTTTGCCATGGGGGGCAGCCTAATCCGTAGACATGAGCGAACAGCGGGAGCGGGGGCCTCTCGGAGCGTTCGGGTACCGGACCGTGACATCCACGGGTGGTACGGACGCGCCGGGCGCCCGCCTTCCCATTCGCCGGACACGCGCACAGGCCTTGGCCTAAGCTGCTCACAACTGTCACAGCGGTGCGGTCCGATCACAAGGCCCGGTTGTGACGTCGGCATGAATTTCCGTGACCCCGAAACACGGAAAGCTCGTGTCCGATTCCGGCTCATGCGTCACGCGGTGTCCGAAGTGACACCGCCGAGGAAGGGCATATCCGCGAGGTATGTCCTTTATTCCACGCATGTCCATCGATCACTCCCCTGGGTGATCTGACGCGCACGCATAGTCCGTTCGGGCCATTCAAGATTGGGCCCGAAGGGGGTGTTGCGCTGTGCCCACCTTCCGTAACGTCCCAACTGGCAGCGGTGAATATGCCGCTGCCGCCGTGGGGGAGCCTCGATTCGGGAGAGGACGGCGCCGGTATGGGCTGGGTAGCTGACTGGAGTGCGCAGGCGGCCTGCCGCACTACCGATCCGGATGAACTTTTCGTGCAGGGAGCGGCGCAGAACAGGGCGAAGGCGGTGTGCACCGGATGCCCGGTGCGGACCGAGTGCCTCGCCGACGCCCTCGACAACCGCGTGGAGTTCGGCGTGTGGGGCGGGATGACGGAGCGCGAGCGCCGCGCCCTGCTGCGCCGGAGACCGACCGTCACCTCGTGGCGCCGGCTCCTGGAGACCGCGCGCACGGAGTACGAGCGGGGAGCGGGCCTGCTGCCCGTGGCGATGGACGACGACGCGACGTACGAGGCGTACGCGGCGGTCGGCTGAACGCGCCGGGGCGTACGCCCCCGACGCGCTGAGTACGACCGGTCGGAGGACGGTCGGCCGAAGTGCGGCCGGTCGAGGGCGAACAAGTCGGAGCGCGGCGGTCGGAGGACGACCGGCCGGAGCGCGGTCGTTCGTTCGGAGGGCGGCGGTCGGAAGGCGACCGGGAGACGGTGGCGGCGGCTCAGGCCGAGGGCGTTCGCCCGCCTGTGAGCCGGTCACCGATGGCCCGCAGCCCGGCGAGGTCGTGCACATCGCCGGGCAGGGCGGCCACTTCCGCCACAGCCACCTCGGGGTGGCGTGCGGTGAAGCGGTCACGCGTGTGCTGCTCGCGCGCGAGGACCCGCATGCGCTCGGCGTGCAGACGCAGGAGCCCGGCGGTGAGATGCCGTACGTCCACGTCTGTGGCGTCGGTGTCGTCGTCCCGTACGGCGGAGGCGTCGTCGTGCTGTGCGGCCGGGTCGGCTGTGGCTGTGGGGGCAGCCTCGGACCCGGCGGGTACGGCAGGTGCGGCAGGTGCGGCAGGTGCGGCGGCGGTGGCGAGTTCGGAGGGCTCGGGGTCGGTGGCCGGGGAGCCACGCTCACCAGTCTTCCCGTCCCCCTGATCCACAATGCGACCCTCGTCAAGATTTTCCGCGGCGGCCCGCGCCCGCTCCGCCGACAGGCCGGCGGCCCCGCTGCCGTGCACGCGGTTGAGGACGAGACCGGCCAGCGGCATCTCCTCGGCGGCCAGCCGCTCCACGAAGTACGCGGCCTCGCGCAGCGCGTCCCGCTCCGGCGTGGCCACCACCAGGAAGGCCGTTCCCGGCGCCTGGAGCAGCTTGTACGTGGCGTCCGCACGGGTCCGGAAACCGCCGAACATCGTGTCCATCGCCGCCACGAACGTCTGCACGTCCTTGAGGAACTGACCCCCGAGCAGCTTTCCGAGCGTCCCCGTCATCATCGACATGCCGACGTTCAGGAACTTCATCCCGGCCCGGCCGCCGACCTTCGCCGGAGCCATGAGCAGCTTGATGAACTTCCCGTCCAGGAAGGACCCGAGCCGCTTCGGCGCGTCCAGGAAGTCCAGGGCGGACCGGGACGGCGGGGTGTCGACGACGATCAGGTCCCACTCGTCGCGCGCCCGGAGCTGGCCCAGCTTCTCCATCGCCATGTACTCCTGCGTACCGGCGAACCCGGCCGACAGGGACTGGTAGAAGGGGTTCTCCAGGATCGCCCGGGCCCGCCCGGCGTCCGCGTGCGCCTCGACGATCTCGTCGAAGGTCCGCTTCATGTCGAGCATCATCGCGTGCAGCTCGCCGCCGTCGGAGCCCTTGATGCCCTCCACCTTGCGCGGGGTGTTGTCGAGGGAGTCGATCCCCATCGACTGCGCGAGGCGGCGGGCCGGGTCGATGGTGAGGACGACGACGCGCCGCCCGCGCTCCGCCGCCCGCACGCCGAGGGCCGCCGCCGTGGTCGTCTTGCCGACCCCGCCCGCGCCGCAGCAGACGATGATGCGGGTGCCCCGGTCGTCGAGCAGCGGATCCAGCTCCAGGACGGGAGCGGTGTCGAGCCCGTCGGCGGTCCGGGCGGAAGCGGCGTCGATCCCTTCGGCAGTCGGGACGGGAGCCGCGTCGGTCCCGTCGGCGGACCCGCCCGCGGCAGTGGTCGCAGTCTTCTCCGTCACGCGCCCACCCCTTGCCTCCGCAGTTCCTTCGCCAGTCGGTAGAGCCCCGCGATGTCTCCCCCGTCCCCCAGGTACGGAAGCTCGTACGCGGGGACGCCGATGCCGTCCAGGACGGCGCGCTGCGCCCGCTCCAGCTCCACCCGCCGGGCGTGCTCGGCCGCCTGGTCGAGGAGCGGCTCGACGAGCTGCGCGGAGCCCGTGACGCCGACGGAGGCCAGGGACCTCGCGATCGCCTTCCGGTGGTCGCCGGAGGCGGCCCGTACCGCCGCGGCGTCGAGGACGTGCGGCCGGACCATGTTCACCACGACCCGCCCCACCGGGAGTTCGGCCGCGCGGAGCTCCGCGACGCCGTCCGCCGTCTCCTGGACCGGCATCTCCTCCAGGAGGGTCACCAGGTGGACCGCCGTCTCGGGGGACTTGAGGACCCGCATGACGGCCTGCGCCTGGTTGTGTATCGGGCCGATCCTGGCCAGGCCGGCCACCTCGTCGTTGACGTTGAGGAAGCGGGTGATGCGGCCGGTGGGCGGCGCGTCCATGACCACGTGGTCGTAGGTCGGGCGGCCGTCCTTCTCCCGCCGCCGGACCGCCTCGCACGCCTTGCCGGTCAGCAGGACGTCCCGTACGCCCGGCGCTATCGTCGTCGCGAAGTCGATCGCGCCGAGCTTCTTCAGGGCCCGCCCCGCGCTGCCCAGTTTGTAGAACATCTGGAGGTAGTCGAGGAGCGCGCGCTCGGCGTCGATCGCCAGCGCGAACACCTCCCCGCCGCCCGGGGCGACGGCGATCTTGCGCTCCTCGTACGGAAGCGCCTCCGTCTCGAAGAGCTGTGCGATGCCCTGCCTGCCTTCGACCTCGACGAGGAGGGTCCGCTTCCCCTCCGTCGCGAGGGCGAGGGCGAGGGCGGCGGCGACCGTCGTCTTACCGGTACCGCCCTTGCCGCTGACGACCTGGAGCCTGCTCACGCTGTCGAGCCTAACCACTGGCGGCCGCGCCCAATCAGGAGGCCGCCCCCGAGAAGCTCCCTAGGGGGTGCCTCGGGGGCGCGCGGGAGGCCTTTCGGAGAGCCACCCGGCGAGCAGCCCGGGAGGCCGCTCGGAGAGCCGCCTCGGAGAAGCGCCCCGCGGCAGCGGATACAGTCGGGCCCATGACCAAGTGGGAGTACGTCACGGTGCCGCTTCTGGTGCACGCGACCAAGCAGATTCTGGACACCTGGGGCGAGGACGGCTGGGAGCTCGTCCAGGTCGTGCCCGGGCCGAACAACCCCGAGCAGCTCGTGGCCTACCTGAAGCGGCCCAAGTCGTGAGCGGGGCCGTCGAGGCGAAGCTCGCCGAGCTGGGCCTGACCCTGCCGGAGGTCGTCCCTCCGCTGGCCACGTACCAGCCGGCGGTGCAGTCGGGCGTCTACGTCTACACCTCGGGCCAGCTCCCGATGGTGGCGGGCAAGCTCCCGGTGACCGGCAAGGTCGGCGCCGAGGTCACCGCCGAGGAGGCCAAGCAGCTCGCCGCCACGTGCGCGCTCAACGCCCTCGCGGCCGTGAAGTCGGTCGCCGGTGACCTCGACCGCGTCAAGCGCGTCGTGAAGGTCGTCGGCTTCGTCGCCTCCGCCGCCGACTTCACCGGCCAGCCGGGCGTCGTCAACGGCGCCAGCGAGCTGCTCGGCGCCGTCCTCGGCGAGAAGGGCGTGCACGCGCGCAGCGCCGTCGGCGTGACCGTGCTGCCGCTCGACGCGCCGGTCGAGGTCGAGATCCAGGTCGAGCTGACCGAGGCCTGACCGCCCCTCCCGCCGTAAGCACGCGCGCGAAGGCCGGCCACGGCACGCGCGCGTGGGCAGACCGCGGTACGCGCGTGTGGGCAGACCGCGGTACGCGCGTGTGGGCAGACCGCGGTACGCGCGCGAAGGCCGGCCGTCCCCCGCCGGGGCGGCCGGCCTTCGCGCGTCGCGGGGCCCCGCCCACCGGCTCGCCCTCGTGCATTCCCGCGCTTGCGCATAGCATCCGGCCATGTCGAATGGTCAGTCGAAGCAGTCGAACGGTCAGTGGTACCCGCCGGAGTGGCCCGACCGCATCCGCGCCCTCGCCGCCGGTGAGCTGACCCCGGTGGCGCCCCGGCGCGCCGCCACCGTCCTGCTCCTCCGCGACGGTGCCGCCGGGCCCGACGTCCACATGCTGCGCCGCCGCACCTCGATGGCCTTCGCGGGCGGCGCGTACGCCTACCCCGGCGGCGGCGTCGACCCGCGCGACGAGCACCCGGTGCGCTGGGCGGGCCCGTCCCGGGAGACCTGGGCGGCCCGGCTCGGTCTCGACGACCCCGCGCAGGCCCAGGCCGTGGTCTGCGCCGCCGTGCGCGAGACGTACGAGGAGGCGGGCGTGCTGCTCGCCGGGGAGACCGAGGACGGGGTCGTCGGGGACACGACGGGCGAGGACTGGGAGCGGGACCGGGAGGCGCTCGTCGCCCGCGAGCTGTCCTTCGCGGACTTCCTCGACCGGCGCGGGCTCGTCCTGCGCTCCGACCTGCTCGGCGCCTGGGCCCGCTGGATCACGCCCGAGTTCGAGCAGCGCCGGTACGACACCTGGTTCTTCGTAGCCGCCCTCCCCGCCGGGCAGCGCACCCGGAACGCCTCCACCGAGGCCGACCGCACGGTCTGGATCCGCCCGGCGGAGGCCGCCGCCGGCTACGACCGGGGCGAGCTCCTGATGATGCCGCCGACGATCTCCACCCTGCGCACCCTGGAGCCGTACGGGACGGCCGCCGAGGCCCTCGCGGCGGCGGAGGCGCAGGACCTGGCCCCCGTGCTCGCCCAGGCGCGCCTGGAGGGCGAGGAGCTGGTCCTGAGCTGGCCGGGCCACGAGGAGTTCACCAAGATCATCCCGACCGGGGGTGCGCGATGAGCGACGCCGCCGCCCTGCCCGGGCAGCCGCGCGGGCTCGTGGTCACCGGGCCCGCGACGGACCGCGCCGTGAACGTCCTGGCGCCCAACCCGTCCGCGATGACCCTCGACGGCACCAACACCTGGCTGCTCTCCGAGCCCGGCTCGGACCTGGCCGTCGTCGTCGACCCCGGCCCGCTCGACGAGGGCCACCTGCGGAACGTCGTCGACACCGCCGAGAAGCTCGGCAAGCGGGTCGCGCTCACCCTGCTCACCCACGGCCACCCGGACCACGCGGAGGGCGCGGGACGCTTCGCCGAGCTGACCCGGACGCCCGTGCGGGCCCTCGACCCGGCGCTCCGGCTCGGCGACGAGGGGCTCGGCGAGGGGGACGTGGTGACGGTCGGCGGCCTGGAGCTGCGGGTCGTCCCGACGCCCGGCCACACCTCGGACTCGCTCTCCTTCCACCTGCCCGCCGACCGGGCGGTCCTGACCGGCGACACGATCCTGGGGCGCGGGACGACGATGGTCGCGCACCCGGACGGGCGCCTCGGGGACTACCTGGACTCGCTGCGGCGGCTGCGCTCGCTGACCGTCGACGACGGGGTGCACACGGTGCTGCCGGGCCACGGGCCGGTCCTGGAGGACGCGCAGGGGGCCGTGGAGTTCTACCTCGCGCACCGGGCGAGCCGGCTCGCCCAGGTCGAGACGGCGGCCGAGAACGGCCTCCGCACGGCGCCGGAGGTCGTCGCCCACGTGTACGCGGACGTGGACCGCTCCCTGTGGCCGGCGGCCGAGCTGTCGGTGCGGGCGCAGCTGGAGTACCTGCGGGAGCGCGGGCTGATCTGACCGGCGCCCCCGGGGTGGGTCCGGGCCCGGCAGCGGAGGCCGGGGCGCGGTTGCCGGGAGGCGGCATGGCCCGGTGGGCACGCCATGCTTTACGGTCCCTTTACGTCCGTTGTCTCGGCCATCGTTCCACCGGGGGGATTTCTCGTGTTCGTCCTGGCCATTCTTCTGCTCATAGCGGCGGTGGTGCTCTACTTCGTGGGGCGCTCCCTGGACCGCACCGGCCTCCGCCTCGGCGCGCTGGGCGCGCTGATCGCCGCCCTCCTCGCGGGCATCACCAGCATCGTCCACGTGGTCGGCGCGTACGAGGTGGGCGTGCCGGTGACCTTCGGCAAGGTGGGTTCGCCCATGTCGCCCGGCGTGAACGTGATCTCGCCGTTCACCACGGTCACCTCCTTCTCCACCCGCCCGGTGGACCTGAACCTGTCCGACCAGGACGTGGTCGAGGTCCGTTCCTCGCAGGGCGGTGTGATGGAGGTCGAGGTGACCGTGAAGTGGGCGGTCGCGCCGTCCAAGGCCGTGGAGCTGTACCGGCTCGCCGGCAGCGAGTCCGCCATCCAGCAGCGGCTGGTCTTCCCGGACAGCCGGGAGATCGTCCGCAACGTCTTCGCCCGCCACACCAGCGAGGAGGGCTACAGCTCCGCCCGCGAGAAGATCAACGCGGAGATCGCCACCCTGGTCAAGGAGCGCCTGGCCCCGCGCGGCATCGACGTGACCACGGTCAACCTGCGCAACGTGAAGCCGTCCAAGGCGCTGCAGGACCAGATCGACCGCAAGATCCAGCAGCAGCAGGCGACCGAGCGCGCTCTCGAGGCCGCCCGCACCGCCAAGGCCGAGTCCGACCGGCGCCGGATCGAGGCGGAGGGCATCGCCCGCGCCAACAAGATCCTCAACGACTCGCTGACGGACAAGGTCCTGATGAACCAGTGCATCGACGCCTTCAAGGAGGCGGCGGCGGCGAACCCGATCTACACCGTGCCCTGCGCGAACGGCGGTTCCGCCCCGGTGATCGTGGACGGCACCAAGCGCTGATCCGGCAGTACGCGCGTACGTGCGTACGGAGAAGGCCGCCCCCGGGAGCCGGGGGCGGCCTTCTCCACGTGTACGCGCGTGCGTACCTCCTGCTTACCGCTTACCGCTTACCGCGAGCGCTTCGCGAGGCGCTCCACGTCGAGGAGGATCACGGCGCGGGCCTCCAGACGCAGCCAGCCGCGCTGGGCGAAGTCCGCGAGCGCCTTGTTGACCGTCTCGCGGGAGGCGCCGACGAGCTGGGCCAGCTCCTCCTGGGTGAGGTCGTGGACGACGTGGATGCCCTCCTCCGACTGCACGCCGAAGCGGCGCGACAGGTCGAGGAGCGCACGGGCGACACGGCCCGGCACGTCGGAGAAGACCAGGTCGGACATCTGGTCGTTGGTCTTGCGCAGGCGGCGGGCGACCGCGCGCAGCAGCGCGGTGGCCACCTCGGGGCGGGCGTTCAGCCAGGGCTGGAGGTCGCCGTGGCCCAGGCCGAGCAGCTTGACCTCGGTCAGCGCGGTCGCGGTGGCGGTGCGCGGGCCCGGGTCGAAGAGGGACAGCTCGCCGATGAGCTCGCCGGGGCCGAGGACGGCCAGCATGTTCTCGCGGCCGTCGGGGGAGGTGCGGTGCAGCTTCACCTTGCCCTCGGTGACCACGTACAGGCGGTCGCCGGGGTCGCCCTCGTGGAAGAGCGCGTCGCCACGGGCGAGCGTCGCCTCACTCATCGAGGCGCGCAGCTCGGCAGCCTGCTCGTCATCGAGCGCCGCGAAGAGCGGGGCGCGCCGCAGAACGTCGTCCACGAGTTCTCTCCATACTGTCGACCTGCTCACGGGATCCGGATCCCATGATGCCGGACGTACAAAACAGTGCGATCAATCACAACAAGTTTGACGCACCGTGCCGCACTTCCGTACGTCAGGGGCCCGATCGGGGGCTGATCGGCCGTGCCCGGGGCAGATGTCGGTGGCGGCCCCTAGGCTGGCCGCGTGTCCAACTCGCCGGTGAGAGCGCAGGCCAAGGGGGCTGTAAGAGTGTCCGCCGAAAGTAATTCCGCCGTGGGCGAACACGGTGCGCCGAAACGGGTGAAAGCGACAAATCGGAAGTCTTCGCCCGAGCCGGGACGCGCCACCGGAGCCCGCCCGGCCCGCGCCGCCCAGCAGGGGACGCGCCGCGCGGCCACGACGGAGACGCCCCGCGCCGCCAAGCCCGAGTCGCGGCTCGCGATGGTGCGCCGGGCGCGGCGGATCAACCGCGAGCTGGCCGAGGTCTATCCGTACGCCCACCCGGAGCTCGACTTCCGCAACCCCTTCGAACTGCTCGTCGCCACGGTCCTCTCGGCCCAGACCACCGACCTGCGGGTCAACCAGACCACCCCCGCCCTCTTCGCGAAGTACCCCACGCCCGAGGACCTCGCCGCCGCCGTGCCCGAGGAGGTCGAGGAGCTGATCCGGCCGACCGGCTTCTTCCGCGCCAAGACCAAGTCGATCATGGGCCTCTCCGCCGCCCTCCGGGACGACTTCGGCGGCGAGGTGCCCGGCCGCCTGGAGGACCTGGTCAAGCTCCCCGGCGTCGGCCGCAAGACCGCCTTCGTCGTCCTCGGCAACGCCTTCGGGGTCCCCGGCATCACCGTCGACACCCACTTCATGCGCCTCGCCCGGCGCTGGAGGTGGACCGAGTCCGACGACCCGGTGAAGATCGAGGCCGAGGTCGCCACGATCTTCCCGAAGAGCGAGTGGACCATGCTCTCGCACCGGGTGATCTTCCACGGCCGCCGCATCTGCCACGCCCGCAAGCCCGCGTGCGGCGCCTGCCCGATCACCCACCTCTGCCCGTCGTACGGGGAGGGCGAGACCGATCCCGAGAAGGCGGCGAAGCTGCTCAAGTACGAGAAGGGCGGCTTCCCCGGCCAGCGGCTCAACCCGCCGCCCGACTACCCGGGCCGCCCGGCCCCGCCCCTGGGCGCAGGGGGCTGAGCCCGACGCCCTCCGCCCCCGGCCGGGGCGCGGACCCCGGGAACGATCCCGCCCATCCATCGCGTTGTGAACCGACGGGGGTGCCTATGACGCGCACTGAAGAAGAGACCCAGGGACACGGGGCCCACGGGTCCGAGCCGCGCGGGTACGAGGCCCGCGGCTTCGGCACCGGCGGTCTCGTCAGCCGCGACGGCCTGCCCGCCTGGCTCGCCCCCGTCGACCGGGCCGCCCTCACCGTCCAACCCGAGCAGTTGAGCCGCTTCCTGCCGCCCGCGAGCGGGGACGGGCGCCAGTCCGCCGTCCTCGTCCTCTTCGGCGAGGGCGAGCGGGGCCCCGAGCTGCTCCTCATGGAGCGCGCCGGCACCCTCCGCTCGCACGCCGGACAGCCCTCCTTCCCCGGCGGCGCCCTCGACCCCGAGGACGGCGCCCCCGAGGACGGCGGGCTGCTGCGCGCCGCCCTGCGCGAGGCCCAGGAGGAGACCGGGCTCGACCCCGCCGGCGTCCAGCTCTTCGGCGTGCTGCCCCGGCTCTACATCCCGGTCAGCCGCTTCGTCGTCACCCCGGTCCTCGGCTGGTGGCGCGCCCCGAGCCCGGTCGGGGTCGTCGACCCCGGAGAGACCGCCCGCGTCTTCACCGTCCCCGTGGCGGATCTCACGGACCCGCGGAACCGCGCGACCAGCGTCCACCCCAGCGGCCACAAAGGCCCGGCGTTCCTGGTCGAATCCGCCCTGGTCTGGGGTTTCACTGCCGGGGTGATCGACCGCATCCTCCACTTCGCCGGCTGGGAGCTGCCCTGGGACAGGTCCAGACAGGTCCCGCTCGACTGGCGCTCATGACAGGCTGACCCCGGGGCGACCGGAAACGAATCTGCGAGGCTATTGACGGTGAACGTGCTGGACATCTTGTTGCTGCTCGCCGCCGTGTGGTTCGCGATCATCGGTTACCGCCAGGGATTCGTGGTCGGCATCCTCTCGGTGATCGGCTTCCTCGGCGGCGGTCTCGTCGCCGTCCTGCTGCTCCCGGTCCTCTGGAACGAACTGACCGACAACAGCGAGGTCTCGACCACGGCGACGGTCGTCTTCGTGATGGTGGTCATCGTCTGCGCCTCCGTCGGCCAGGCCTTCACCACCCACCTCGGCAACAAGCTGCGCCGGCACATCACCTGGTCGCCCGCGCGCGCCCTCGACGCCACGGGCGGCGCCCTGGTCAACGTCGTCGCGATGCTGCTCGTGGCCTGGCTGATCGGCTCGCTCATCGCCAACACCTCGATGCCCACCCTGGGCAAGGAGGTGCGGAGCTCCAGGGTGCTGCTCGGCCTGGAGCGGGTGATGCCGGAACAGGCGTCCGGCTGGTTCGCCGACTTCCGCTCCACGCTGGCCCGCAGCGGCTTCCCGCCGGTCTTCAGCCCCTTCGTCAACGAGCCCATCACCCCGGTCACGCCCCCCGACCCGGCGCTCGCCGACAGCCCGGTCGCCGCCCGTGCCCAGCGCTCCATCGTGAAGGTCGTCGGCACCGCGCAGAGCTGCGGCAAGGTCCTCGAAGGCACCGGCTTCGTCTTCGCCGAGCGCCGCATCATGACCAACGCCCACGTCGTCGGCGGCGTCGACGAGCCGACCGTCCAGATAGGCGGCGAGGGCAGGCTCTACGACGCCAAGGTCGTCCTCTACGACTGGCAGCGCGACATCGCCGTCCTGGACGTGCCGGACCTCAAGGCCACGCCGCTCGTCTTCGCCGACGAGGACGCCCGCAGCGGCGACGGCGCGATCGTCGCCGGCTTCCCGGAGAACGGCGCGTACGACGTGCGCTCGGCGCGCGTCCGGGGCCGCATCAGCGCCGACGGCCCCGACATCTACAGCCGTGGCCAGGTCAACAGGGACGTGTACTCGCTGTACGCGACGGTCCGCCAGGGCAACTCCGGCGGCCCGCTCCTCACCGAGGACGGCGAGGTGTACGGCGTGATCTTCGCCCGCTCCCGCGACGACGCGAACACGGGCTACGCCCTGACGGCCGACGAGGTCCGCGGGGACGTCGAGCGCGGCCTGGCGGCCAACCAGCAGGTCGACACCCAGGGCTGCGCCCTCTGACGTTCCCGCGTGCTCCTCGTACTCCCCCCGGAAGACCTCCCCGGAGGGTCTTCTTCCGGAAGGTCAGCCGCGGGGGTGCCTGAGCCGGGCCGAGACCCAGCGGGCCCGGCGGCGCAGGATGCGCGAGATCCCCACCCCTTGCACGGCGTGCGTACGGCCCGGCTCCGGAGGTCCACCCCTTTCGAGGGGTCCCGGTCCGGCGGCCGAGCCGCGGTCGCGTGCCGTCGTGTCACCGTAGTCGTGCGTCCAGCCCATACCCGGACGTCTGCCCGTGCCCCAAGGTCGGTAACCTCCCCGGGGCCCGCCAATCGGAGTATGCGCGAGGCACATGGCCGTTCGAGGCAACTCCGTTCGCCGAACAGGGGTCCGACGGCCCGTCAGCGGCCCCGGCGGGGCGTGAGACGGCCCGTCAGCGGTCCGGTTCGGGGTCCTTCAGCCAGTTGACGAGCTCCGCGGTGAAGGCCGCCGGGTCCTCCTCGTGGGGGAAGTGCCCGAGGCCGTCGAAGAGCCGCCAGCGGTACGGCGCCTCCACGTACTCGCCCGAACCGGCCGCGCTGCGGGTCCGCATCACCGGGTCCAGGGAGCCGTGCAGATGGAGCGTCGGCACCCGCACCGGCCGCTTCATGCGCCGGTTGAACTGGATGCCGTCCGGGCGGGCGAGCGACCGCACCATCCAGCGGTACGGCTCGATCGAGCAGTGCGCCGTGGAGGGGACGAGCATCGCCCGCCGGTACACCTCGACCGCCTCCTCGTCGGCAGTCGGCCGCGGCCCCGACCAGTCCCGGATCAACTCCCCGACGAGCGCGGCGTCGTCCGCGACGAGCCGGCGCTCCGGCAGCCACGGCCGCTGGAAGCCCCAGACGTGCGAGCCGGCCCGCGACTGGGAGAGGTCGGAGAGCATCGCCGAGCGCCAGCGGCGCGGGTGCGGCATCGAGGAGACCACGAGCCGGCGCACCAGCTTGGGGCGCATCACGGCCGCCGTCCAGGCCAGGTAGCCGCCCAGGTCGTGCCCGACGAGCGCCGCGTCCGGCTCGCCGAGCGAGCGGACGACGCCGGTGATGTCGAGGGCCAGGTTGGCGGGGTCGTAGCCCCGGGGCGTGCGGTCGCTGCCGCCGACCCCGCGCAGGTCCATCGCGACGGCCCGGAACCCGGCCTCGGCGAGGGCGGGGAGCTGGTGGCGCCAGGTCCACCAGAACTGCGGGAAGCCGTGCAGGAGCAGCACCAGCGGCCCGTCGCCCATCTCGGCGATGTGGAAGCGGGCGCCGTTGGCGGCCACGTCCCGGTGGGTCCACGGCCCGTCGAGCCGTACGGGTCCGCCGCCGGCGGTGCTGCTCTCGGGAAGGGTCATACGGACGAGCGTGCCACAACGGTGCCCTTGTCCAGGTCAACGGAGCCCTTGACCAGGGCCTTGGGCGCCTCGGGGCGCGGATGCGGCTTGACGTTCTGGACGATCGCGGCCGTCCGCTTGGCCGACGCGATGGACTTCTCCGGCGGCTTGACCTTCTTGAACTTGGAGTACGCGAGGAGGCCGAGGAGCCCCGCGAGCAGCACGTTCGCAGTGAAGGAGAGCAGGAAGCACCAGATGAGGTTCCAGCCCCCGTGGCCATTGTGCCCGCCGGTCCAGGTGTTGATGGCGTACGCGAGGGCGAAGCTCAGCATCGGCAGCGAGAACAGCAGCACCACGCCGGCCGCGATGCCCGCCGCGCTGCCGATCGCGCCGCGCTTGACGTCCTGCCGGATCTCGGCCTTCGCCAGGGCGATCTCGTCGTGCACCAGTGCCGACATCTCGGCGGTCGCCGAGGCGACCAGCTGGCCGAGGCTCGGCTCGCCCTTGTCGTACAGGTCGCTCATCGCTGCTCCCTCTCCTCGTCTACGGTCCGACTCAGATCATGCCGGACGGTTGCCCTCCTCGCTCGACGCCCCCGCCAGTTGGGCGCGCTGTCGGTGTTCGGCGGCCTTCCTCTCGTGGATCTCGGCCATCCGGAGGTGGTATTCCGGGCTGTTCTCCTCGTAGATGTCCGGGATGCCGTCCTCGTCCTCGTCGCGCTCCTCGTTCGCGTAGAGCGCGCTGTACTTCCGCACCCGCAGCTTCAGCAGGACGGTGGCGAGGACCGCCGCGACGAGCGAGCCCGTCAGGACGGCGGCCTTCACCTGGTCGGTGAGGGCCGGGTCGCCGGTGAAGGCGAGTTCACCGATGAGGAGCGAGACGGTGAAGCCGATCCCGGCGAGGGTGGCGAGGGCGAAGACGTCCGGCCAGGACAGATCGGGGTTGAGCTCGGCCCGGGTGAAGCGGGCGGTGAGCCAGGTGCCGCCGAAGATGCCGACGGCCTTGCCGACGACGAGGCCGAGGACGACGCCGAGGGTGACCGGCTGGGTGAAGACGTCCCCGAGGGACTTGCCGGAGACGGCGACACCGGCGGAGAAGAGGGCGAACAGCGGCACCGCGACACCGGCCGAGAACGGGCGGACCAGGTGCTCGATGTGCTCGCCGGGGGAGTGCTCCTCGCCCTCCCGGACGGTGCAGCGCAGCATCAGGCCCATGGCGACGCCGGCGATGGTGGAGTGGACGCCGCTGTTGTACATCAGGCCCCAGATCACCAGGGCGAGCGGCACGTACACGTACCAGCCCCGGACCTCCTTGCGGAGCAGCAGCCAGAAGACGGCGAGGCCGGCGAAGGCGCCGCCGAGCGCGGCGAAGTTCAGGTCCGAGGTGAAGAAGACCGCGATGATCAGGATGGCGAAGAGGTCGTCGACGACGGCGAGGGTGAGCAGGAAGGCGCGCAGCGCGGACGGCAGCGAGGTGCCGATCACGGCGAGGACGGCGAGCGCGAAGGCGATGTCGGTGGCGGTGGGGACGGCCCAGCCGTCGAGCGAACCGTCGCCGAGGACGTTGACCAGGGTGTAGACGAGGGCGGGCGCGGCCATGCCGCAGAGCGCGGCGACGACGGGGAGCGCGGCGGCCCGGGGGTCGCGCAGCTCGCCCGCGACGAGCTCGCGCTTGAGCTCGACGCCGGCGACGAAGAAGAAGACCGCGAGGAGGCCGTCGGCGGCCCAGTGCTCGACGGAGAGGTCCAGGCCGAGCGCGGCGGGGCCGAAGTGGAAGTCCCGCACGGACTCGTAGCTCTCGCTCAGCGGGGTGTTCGCCCAGATCAGGGCGGTGACGGCGGCGAGGAGGAGGAGCATGCCGCCGACGGTCTCGGTGCGCAGGGCGTCGGCGAGGTAGCGGCGCTCGGGCAGCGGGAGGAGACCGAGGAACTTGCGGTCGGTGGGCGCGGACATGCGGGAGACCTCCGTCGGGCGGGCAGGGCGAAGCACATGCCGACCAGACTTCCCGGCGCACCTAGGTCTTTCTGTCGCGTTTCTGACGCGACCCACACCCTACCCAAGGAGGCGGTGGGGCATCCGGCGAGAAGCAGCCTATGGAGTTTCTCCCGTTTCGTCCCCTCGGGAGGGGGCGTGTGGACACAGGAGAGGGTGTGTGCGGGCAGAGGGGAAGGCCCGCCCCGGTCCCGGGGCGGGCCTTCCTTCCGTACGTACCGGCTCCGGCTCAGTCCTCGCTGGAGGCGGCCGGCAGCTGGGTCTGGATGAGCGACATGACCGAGGAGTCGGTCAGCGTGGTGACGTCGCCCAGCTCCCGGTTCTCCGCGACGTCGCGCAGCAGACGGCGCATGATCTTGCCCGAGCGGGTCTTGGGCAGCTCCGCCACCGGCAGGACCCGCTTCGGCTTGGCGATCGGGCCGAGGGTCGCGCCGACGTGGTTGCGCAGCTCGGCGACGAGGCCCTCGTCCTGGCTCGCGGTGCCGCGCAGGATCACGAAGGCGACGATCGCCTGGCCGGTCGTCTCGTCGGCGGCGCCGACGACGGCGGCCTCGGCGACGGCCGGGTGGGAGACGAGGGCCGACTCGACCTCGGTCGTCGAGATGTTGTGGCCCGAGACGAGCATGACGTCGTCGACCCGGCCGAGCAGCCAGATGTCGCCGTCCTCGTCCTTCTTGGCGCCGTCACCCGCGAAGTACTTGCCCTCGAAGCGGGACCAGTACGTGTCGATGTAGCGCTGGTCGTCGCCCCAGATGGTGCGGAGCATCGACGGCCACGGCTCGGTGAGGACCAGGTAGCCGCCCCCGCCGTTCGGCACCTCGTTGGCCTCGTCGTCCACGACGGTGGCGGAGATGCCCGGCAGCGGGCGCTGGGCGGAGCCCGGCTTGGTCTCGGTGACGCCCGGCAGCGGCGAGATCATCATCGCGCCGGTCTCGGTCTGCCACCAGGTGTCCACGATCGGGGTCTTGCCGGCGCCGATGTGCTCGCGGTACCAGACCCAGGCCTCGGGGTTGATCGGCTCGCCGACCGAGCCGAGGACCCGCAGGCTCGACAGGTCGAACTTCGCGGGGATGTCGTCGCCCCACTTCATGAACGTGCGGATCGCGGTCGGCGCCGTGTAGAGGATCGTGACGCCGTACTTCTGCACGATCTCCCAGAACCGGCCCTGGTGCGGGGTGTCCGGGGTGCCTTCGTACATGACCTGCGTCGCGCCGTTGGCCAGCGGGCCGTAGACGATGTACGAGTGCCCGGTGACCCAGCCGATGTCGGCGGTGCACCAGTAGACGTCGCTCTCCGGCTTGAGGTCGAAGACGGCGTGGTGGGTGTAGGCGGCCTGGGTGAGGTAGCCGCCGGAGGTGTGCAGGATGCCCTTCGGCTTCCCCGTGGTGCCCGAGGTGTAGAGGATGAAGAGCGGGTGCTCCGCCTCGAAGGCCTCCGGGGTGTGCTCGGAGGACTGGCGGGCGACGATGTCGTCCCACCACACGTCGCGGCCCTCGGTGAAGGCGGTGTCCTGGCCCGTGCGGCGGACCACGAGGACGTGCTCGACCTGCGGACACTTGGCGACGGCCTCGTCGATGGCCGGCTTGAGGGCGCTCGGCTTGCCGCGCCGGTAGCCGCCGTCGGCGGTCACGACCAGCTTGGCGTCGGCGTCCTGGATGCGGGAGGCCACGGCGTCGGCCGAGAAGCCGCCGAAGACCACCGAGTGGGCGGCGCCGACGCGGGCGCAGGCCAGCATCGTGATGGCCGCCTCGGGGATCATCGGCAGGTAGACGGCGACCCGGTCGCCCTTGCGGACGCCCAGCTCGGTCAGCGCGTTGGCGGCCTTGGAGACCTCGTCCTTGAGCTCGGCGTAGGTGATCGCGCGGCTGTCGCCCGGCTCGCCCTCGAAGTGGATGGCGACCCGGTCGCCGTGCCCGGCCTCGACGTGCCGGTCGACGCAGTTGTACGCCACGTTCAGCTCGCCGTCCGCGAACCACTTGGCGAACGGCGGGTTCGACCAGTCCAGGGTCTCGGTCGGCTCGGTGGCCCAGGTCAGCCGCTTGGCCTGCTCGGCCCAGAAGCCCAGCCGGTCCGCCTTGGCCTGCTCGTACGCCTCCGCCGTCACATTGGCGTCCGCCGCCAGCTCGGCGGGGGGCGCGAAGCGGCGCTCCTCGCGAAGCAGATTGGCCAGGCTTTCGTTGCTCACGACATCTCCCTTTCCCAGGGCGTCCTCTGTGCGTATGTGTCCCGCGTCATAGCTCATCAGTCAGATGCCCGGGTGACAAGAGCATCCGGGCAATTGGTTTAGACCTGTGGGCGGCTCGATGCGGGGTGGCCCCTTCTCCCGAGCGGTGGGAGAAGGGGCCACACAGTCTCACGGACGGACGGCCCCGACGGTTCAGGGCGCGTGCGCCCCGGGGCGAGGGGTCGGGAGAGGGCGCGCGCTCGGGATGCGCGCTCCGGGGATGTGCGTTCGGGACGTCCACTCAGGAGCGTCCGCTCGGGGGCGTCCGCTTAGGGGCGTCCACTCAGGGGCATCTGCTCAGGAGGCGTGCGCTGTTTCCCGTCGGGACGGGCGCTCGGACGTCGGTTCGGCCTCCGGGGTGGATCCCGGATCTGAGCCCGGACCGGATCCCGGGCCGGTGGCCGGCGGGGCGGTCGGCATGACCCGGGTGAAGACGTCGTCGTAGGCGTCGTGGCCGTGCGGCTCGTCCGCGCCGTCGAGCAGATACGCCTGCGCCTCGCCCACGTGGAAGTACATCCCGTGCAGCGTGAGGCTGCCGTCGGCGAGCCGGCGCGCCACCGGCTCGTACGCCCGCAGGTGCTCCAGCTGCTGGACGACGTTGGTCAGGCAGAGCTGCTCGACCGCGTCGGCCGGCAGGCGTCCCGCGATCCGGGCCCAGGCGTGGCGTCTGCTCGCCATCCGCTCCAGGCTGGGCCGGCCGTGCCGGAGCCAGCGGCGGAGCGGGGACGGCGGATCGTCCGGACCGGCGTTCATCAGGGCCTGCATCGCGCCGCAGCCGGAGTGGCCGCAGACGGTGATCGACTCGACCCGCAGCACCTCCACCGCGTACTCGATCGCCGCCGCCACCGAGTCGTCCCCGCTCTCCTCGCCGGGGAGCGGGACGAGGTTGCCGACGTTGCGCACGGTGAAGAGGTCGCCGGGGCCGCTCGACGTGATCATGCTGGTGACCAGGCGGGAATCGGCACAGGTCAGGAAGAGCTGCGAGGGGCGCTGGCCCTCCCGGGCGAGCCGGGCGAGCTCGTCCCGGACGAGCGGGGCGGTGTTCCGCTGGAACTTGCCGATGCCGCTCGCCAGCCTCAGCCCCGGTGCGGGCCGGTCCGCGCCCGTGCCGTCGGCCCCGGCCGGCTCGGTCGGCGGCTCTCCGCACTGGTGGTTGTGCCAGGGGGTCCAGGGGCGGCAGCAGGAGTGCGGGGCCGCGCCGGGGGAGGGCTCGGCGATCCGGGCGCCGGAGGGGCCGGTCGTCTCGACCTTGCCGCCGTGGGCGAGGTGCCCGGTCGTCCAGTCGCTCAGCGTCTCGTACGCCGCGTGGTCCATGAAGGACCCGTCCAGCTCCACCACCACGTCGGAGCCCTGGGGCAGTTGGTGCAGCGCCCGGCTCAGCCGGGGCACCGCGAGGAAGGTCAGCTGGCCCCGGACGCGCAGCAGTTGGCGTCCGTCGCGCTCCTCGTGGGTGATCCGGGTGCGGGTGAGCCGGTGCAGCGCGACCGCGACGGCCACGCCGATGCCGAGGGCCACGCCCTCCAGGATCCCGATGAGGACGACTCCGGTCAGCGTCACCGCGTAGACGACGGCCTCGCGGTGGCGGGTGACCGTACGGATGTGGGTGATGCTGACCATCTGGATGCCGACCACCATCACGAGGGCGGCGAGGGCGGGCAGCGGGATCAGGTCGAGCACGGGCACCAGCAGCAGGGCCGCGAGCACGATCCACAGGCCGTGCAGCATGGTGGAGGCGCGACTCACCGCGCCCGCAGAGACGTTGGCGACGCTGCGGACCGCGACCCCGGCGACCGGCAGGCCGCCGAGCGCGCCGGAGACCACGTTCGCCATGCCCTGGCCGGCGAGTTCGCGGTCGAGGGCGGTGCGCGGGATGCCCAGGCCGTGGTCCGGGCGGGCGGCGACGAGCTTGTCGACCGCGACGGCGGAGAGCAGCGACTGCACGCTGGTGACGAGGGTGATCGTGAGCACGCCGGCGGCGATGCCGAGGACGGGGCCCTCGGGCAGTCCGGGCAGGGCGTGGCTGCTCCAGGACGGCAGGTCGACGCGGGGCACGGCGAGCCCGGCGAGCGCCGCCACCGCCGTCGCGCCCGCCACCGCGACGAGCGCGGCCGGGGCCTTGCGCAGGAGTCTCCCGGCGCGGCCCGGCAGGCGCGGCCAGCAGAGCAGGGCCGTCACGGTGAGCGCGCTGATGGCGAACGCGGCCGGCTGGACGTGCGCCAACTGGGCGGGCAGGCCGAGGGCGTTGTCCACGGCGGAGCTCTGGGGGGTGCCGCCGAGCACGATGTGCAGTTGGGCGAGGGCGATGGTGACGCCGATGCCGCCCAGCATGCCGTGCACGATCGCGGGCGAGACGGCGAGCGCGGAGCGGGCCACGCGCAGGGCGGACAGGCCGAGTTGGGCGAGGCCGGCGAGGACGGTGATGGCGCAGGTGGTGCGCCAGCCGTAGAGCCGGATGAGCTCGGCGGTCACGACAGTGAGGCCGGCGGCGGGGCCGCTCACCTGGAGCGGGGAGCCGCCGAAGCGGCCGGCGACGAGGCCGCCGACGGCGGCGGCGACCAGTCCGGCCTGGAGCGGGGCTCCGGTGGCGAGCGCGATGCCGAGCGAGAGCGGCAGCGCGATCAGGAAGACGGCGATCGACGCGGACACGTCGACGCCGGCGACGCGGAAGCGGCGCGGTCCCTCCGGAGGGCTGTGCGGTCGCTGGAGGCGGGGTCGGGTGGTCGTGCGGTCAGGGGTGCAGAGGGTCATGTTCCCGTCTCCTCCGGGGCGGCGCGGTCGCGGCTCGTGCGGGACGAACGTGGGGCTCGCGGCCGTGGGTCACGGCGTACAGCGGCGGGATGTGCGCTAGGGGTCTCTCGACGCGAGACCCTTCGAAGAAATCATCAACGCTCGGTAAATGGATCGTAATGGAGAGTAAAGACTCCGGCAGTACTTTCCGGGCAAATGGTGCAGTGGTTCACCTGTTCTGGTGATTAGTGCGTATTTATCCGCTTGTCGTTTCATCTCACCGGTGGTCTTGGTGCGACGTTGACGCCGCTCGCACGGAACCGAGGAGAGGTGGGCGGATGACTGCCGCCGGGAGAAGGACCACTGCCCAGAGGAGAGCGCTCGCCGCGGGCGCGCTCACCGTCGCCCTGATCACCGGCGTCGCCGGCTGTTCGGGCTTCGACGGGGACGCCACGAAGGGCACGCCGGGCGGCGGCCCGGGTGCCAAGAAGGGCCCGGCCGCGGCCCCGCAGACGGTGCCCCGGCTGATCGGCGACGGCTCGACCGCCTTCACCGGCGTCCAGCCGAAGCAGCCCGCCTGGCAGCGCCTCAAGCCGGGGGAGACTCCGCCGCAGTTCGTGGTCTTCTCGTGGGACGGCGCGGGCGAGGACAGCCAGAAGCTGTTCTCCCACTTCCGCCAGGTGGGCAAGAAGTACGACGCCACCATGACGTACTTCCTCAGCGGCGTGTACCTGCTGCCCGAGGAGAAGCGGAACCTCTACGAACCGCCCCAGCACAGTGCCGGCCGCTCCGACATCGGCTTCAACGACACCGAGGGCATCCGCGCCACCGTCCGCGAACTCCGCGGGGCCTGGCAGGACGGCAACGAGATCGGCACCCACTTCAACGGGCACTTCTGCGGCCCCGACGGCGGCGTCGGCACCTGGTCCGTCGAGGAGTGGAAGAGCGAGATCAACCAGGCCAAGTCCTTCGTCAAGACCTGGAAGACGAACGCGGGGCTGCGCACCGAGCAGCCGCTGCCCTTCGACTACGACAAGGAACTCGTCGGCGCCCGCACCCCCTGCCTGGAGGGCCGGAAGAACTTCGTCCAGGCGGCGGCGCAGATGGGCTTCCGCTACGACACCAGCGGCGTCAACGACCAGATCTGGCCCAAGAAGGACCTGGGCCTCTGGGACCTGTCGCTGCAACTCGTGCCCGTCCCCGGCCGCGCCTTCCAGACGCTGTCCATGGACTACAACTTCCTGGTCAACCAGTCCCCCGGCACCACCCAGGGCGACCCCGCCCAGCACCGGTACTGGGGCGACCAGATGCGGGACGGCCTGGTGCAGGCCTTCGAGCGCTCCTACCGGGGCAACCGCGCGCCGCTGATCATCGGCAACCACTTCGAGTCCTGGAACGGCGGCACGTACATGCGGGCCATCGAGGAGACCATCGCCACCGTCTGCGTGCAGAAGGACGTCAAGTGCGTCTCCTTCCGCCAGCTCGCCGACTGGCTCGACGCCCAGGACCCCGACGTCGTCGCCAAGATGCGCACCCTGAAGGTCGGCGAGGCCCCGGCGGCCGGCTGGAAGGACTTCCTCTCCTCGCCGGCTGCCGCGAAGCCGACGGGCGCGAAGCCGGTGGGTGCGAAGCCGGTGGGCGCCGGCGCTCCCGCGGCGGACTGATTCCGCGCCGGGCCGATCCCGCGGCGGGCCGGACGGCCCGCCCGGGGATCCGGCGGGAGCCGCCGGCCGCTACACCGCCAGCGGCTCGCCGAGCACGAAACCGGGGTCGACCTGCGCCGCCAGGTCGGCCCCGGTCTTGGCGTTGCCCCAGCTCTCCGCGTTCCGCAGGTGGAAGTGGACCATCTGCCGCGTGTACCGCTCCCAGTCGCGGTGGGCGTACGAGTCGTCCGCCGCGTCCTGGAGGGCCTGGAGCGACATGCGGTTCTCCGCCTCCAGGAGCTCGAAGCGGGACGGGCGGCCCTTCTCCATGGCGCGGACCCAGTCCGAGTGGCCCACCGTCACGAGCAGGTCCTCCCCGACCTCCTCGCGCAGGAAGTCGAGGTCGTCCGGGCCCTGCACCTTGTTGCCGATGACCTTGAGCGCGACCCCGAAGTCCCGCGCGTACTCCTTGTACTGGCGGTAGACCGAGACCCCCTTGCGGGTCGGCTCCGCGACCAGGAAGGTCATGTCGAAGCGGGTGAAGAGGCCGGAGGCGAAGGAGTCCGATCCGGCCGTCATGTCGACGACCACGTACTCGTCGGGGCCGTCGACCAGGTGGTTGAGGCAGAGCTCCACCGCGCCGACCTTCGAGTGGTAGCAGGCGACCCCGAGGTCCGACTCCGTGAAGGGGCCGGTCGCCATCAGCCGGACCTCGCCGTCGTCGAGCCGGACCGGGCGCGCGCACGCCTCGTACACCGGATTGTCCTCGCGGACCCGCAGCAGCCGGGAGCCCTCCCCGGGCGGTGTCGTCTTGATCATGGTGTCGGCGGAGGCGATCCGCGGGTTGGCGCCCCGCAGGTACTCCTTGATGAGCGGCAGGTGCGCGCCCATCGCGGGCAGCTCGGCGGCCTCCGTCTCGGACAGGCCGAGGGCGGCGCCCAGGTGCTGGTTGATGTCCGCGTCGATGGCGACGACCGGAGCTTCGTTGGCGGCGAGGTGGCGGATGAAGAGCGAGGACAGCGTGGTCTTGCCGCTGCCGCCCTTCCCGACGAAAGCGATCTTCATGTTCACCTAGGGTAGCCGTATGATCGCCTTGCGTGGCCGGGTTGCGTGAAGAAGACCACTCCATCGTGGGGCGGGGCCGCCGGGCGCGTAGCCTCCCTACCTATGAGTACGCACGCCTCTGACCCCCTGGCCGCGCTCGGCTCCCTGCCGGGCGTCGCCGACGCGGTGGACTCCGTACGCAAGGCCGTCGACCGGGTCTACGGCCACCGCGTGATGCGCCGCCGCAGCAACGAGATCTCCTCCGAGGCGGCCCTGCGCGGCGCGCGCGGCTCGGCCGCCCTGTCCGGCGCCGACTGGGCCCTGGAGGAGGTCCGCCGGCGCACCGACTTCGGCGGCGCCGACCCCGAGGCCCGCACGGTCGGCGCCGCCCTGCGCCTGGGCGCCGAGGCCGGACAGCTCCTCTCCATCTGGCGCCAGTCGCCGCTGCGCGTGCTCGCCCGCCTCCACCTGGTCGCCGCGGGCGACCCGGACGACTCGGTCGGGCGGCCCCGGCTGGACGGCGAGCGGGTCGACGAGCCGCTGATCGAGGGCCCGGCACCGACGCCCGCCGAGGTCGCCGGACGGCTCGACGGCCTCGCGGAACTGATCGTCGCGGGCAGCGGGGCCCCGGCGCTCGTGACGGCCGCCGTGGTGCACGGCGAACTGCTCGCGCTGCGCCCCTTCACCTCGTACAACGGCCTGGTCGCGCGGGCGGCCGAGCGGATCGCGCTCGTCGGCAGCGGTCTCGACCCCAAGGCGATCTGCCCGGCCGAGGTCGGCCACGCGGAGCAGGGCCGGGCCGCGTACCTCGCCGCGTTCGAGGGCTATCTGTCGGGGACCCCGGAGGGTGTGGGCGGTTGGATCGCGCACTGCGGGCGCTCGGTCGAACTGGGGGTCCGGGAGTCGACGGCCGTCTGCGAGGCGCTCCAGCGCGGCGCGGCCTGAGGGCCGGACGGCGGGCTCGGGGCGGGAGCGCTCCGGCTCCAGGTCCTGAAAAGGGTTGCGGCGGTACCTGTTCGGTACCGCCGCTGGCACGTCCACCCAGTTACCAAGCGTCCTCGATATATGCCCATCAGGCCGGGAACTTTGCCCGTGGCCTGGTGCGGCTGGCCCGTAATCGACGGGTCGACGTCGCGTGGGTACCTGGCTTTCGTGCTAGGTCCGTGGGGCCTTCATGCTCAACAGGTGATCCTCTCGGATGTCCCAGGTCTCGCGGGCCTGATTCCTTTCTACTCCTCTTGGAGTGGAAGCGAAAGTGCTGGTCCCACTTCTTGGGGTTTCACTCAAATTCGGGCAAAGTCGGCGGCGGTCCGAGGGGCGGCGAGAGCCGTCTGCCGACGCCGGGCGGCGTACCAGACGATCCCGGCCCCGACGGCGGCCGCGCCCACGGCCGCCGCGGCGACGAGCGCGGGCCGGGGCGGCATCCGGAACTCGGGCAGCCGCTGCTTGAGGCGGACCGGCTTCTCGAAGGAGAGGACGGGCCACTCCCGGGCGACGGCCTCGCGGCGCAGCGTCCGGTCGGGGTTGACCGCGTGCGGGTGGCCGACGGCCTCCAGCATGGGGATGTCGGTCGCCGAGTCGCTGTACGCGTAGCAGCGCGAGAGGTCGTAACCCTCCGACTTCGCGAGCTCCCGGACGGCCTCGGCCTTCGTCGGCCCGTAGGCGTAGTACTCCACCTCCCCGGTGAAGCAGCCGTCCTCGCCGACCACCATCCGGGTGGCGACGACCCGGTCGGCCCCGAGCATCTCGCCGATCGGCTCGACCACCTCGGCGCCGGAGGTCGAGACGATGACGACGTCCCGGCCGGCGGCGTGGTGGGCCTCGATGAGGGAGGCGGCCTCGTCGTAGATGATCGGGTCGATCAGGTCGTGAAGGGTCTCGGCGACGAGCTCCTTCACCTGGGCGACGTTCCAGCCTTTGCAGAGCGCGGAAAGGTATTCGCGCATCCGCTCCATCTGGTCGTGATCGGCCCCGCCCGCCAGGAAGACGAACTGGATGTAGGCCGTCCGCAGGGCGGCACGGCGGCTGATCAGCCCGCCCCGGTAGAAGGACTTGCTGAAGGTCAGCGTCGAGGACTTCGCAATGACCGTCTTGTCCAGGTCAAAGAAGGCGGCTGTGCGCGGCAAGGAGTGGTTTTCCACGAGCCCGAGCATAGGTGCCCGCCATTCGGCGTACGCTGGGGCGCGTGGGTTTGCCTGAGAAGCCTCTCGGGTACACCATGGAAGTCACGGATCGTTCGCGACCGTGCTACCCCGGTCCGGCTCCTCCCCCCCCCGAGTCGGCCGGAGAGACGACCCCCGCTCTCCCCCCCGGCGGGGGTCGTCGCATGTCCGGAGCCGTTTCGGGCCTGAGTGACATCGCCCGCTCCCTTCTCTTCGCCCCTCGGCCGCCGGCCGGACATCGGGCTGTCGCGCTCCTGATTCCTCACTCAGAGTAACCGGCAGGATGCGTTCCGGGCAGTCTCCGGAGGGGTGGCGCAGTTATTCACAGGCCCGCCCTTATCCACAGTTTTTCGGTGGGATCCCCACGATTTCCCGGGCGGCCCCACGGTGATTCCTGTCGCGAAGTTCGCGACGGCGGGAATCACGAGAGGGGTGCGCCGTGGAGGCATCCAGGACTTCCGGGACCGGGAGCACGGTCCGGGGCACGTTGCCGGGAGGAGCCGGGGCGCGGGACGCCGGCCCTGGGGGAGTCGGTTCGCGAGGAGTCGGTCGGCAGGGAGTCGGTTCGCGAGGAGTCGGTCCGCGGCGGGCGGAGATCCCCGGGCCGGAGGCGCGGGACGTGGACGAGGTGCGGCGGGCCGGGCCGCTGATCGTCACCGAGGACCTCGGGCTGCTCGACGACCTCCTCCGGCTGTGCGCGGCGGCCGGGGTCGACCCCGAGGTGCACCACCGGGTGCCCGAGCGGCGGGCGAGCTGGACGGACCCGCCGCTCGTCCTGGTCGGTGACGACGTCGCCGCCCGCTGCCGGGGAGCGGTGCGCCGGCCGGGGACCGTCCTCGTCGGGCGCGACCGGGACGATCCGGAGGTGTGGCGGCTCGCCGTGGAGATCGGCGCGGAGTGCGTGCTGCGGCTCCCGGACGCCGAGGGACTCCTCGTGGACCGCATCGCCGACGCGGCCGAGGGGGTGGACCGGCAGGCGCTGACCGTCGGTGTCGTCGGCGGGCGCGGGGGCGCGGGCGCCTCCACCCTGGCCTGCGGCCTCGCCCTCGCCGCCGTCAGGACCGGGCGGCGCACCCTCCTCGTCGACGGCGACCCGCTGGGCGGCGGGCTCGACGTGCTGCTCGGCGGCGAGCGCGAGGAGGGCAGGCGGTGGCCCGACTTCGCCGCCTCGAAGGGCCGCCTCGCGGGCGGCGCCCTGGAGGAGTCCCTGCCGTCGGTGCGGGGCGTCCGGGTGCTCAGCTGGGGCAGGGAGCCCGCGCCGCCGGTGCCGCCCGAGGCCGTGCGGTCCGTGCTCGCCGCCGCCCGCCGCCGGGGCGGGGTCGTCGTGGTCGACCTGCCGCGCGGGGGCGACCGGCCGACCGCCGAGGCCCTGGCCCAGCTCGATCTCGGACTGCTCGTCGTGCCCGGGGAGTTGAGGGCCGTCGCGGCGGCCCACCGGGTGGCCTCGACCCTCGGGGCCGCCGTGCGCGACCTGCGGGCCGTGGTGCGCGGGCCGTACGCGACGGGGCTCGACGAGCGGTGGGTCGCCGACGCGCTGCGGCTGCCGCTCGTCGGCGAACTCCCCTACGACCCGGGGATCGTGGCCGACCAGGACGCGGGGCTCCCGCCGGGCGCCGAGCCCCGGGGGCCGCTCGGCCGGTTCTGCGCCGCCTTCTGGGAGCGCGCGCTCACGCCCGGCGGTGCGGCGTGACCGGGGCCTGGGACGGAAGCGGCGGTACGGGCCTGCTCGACGCCGTACGGCAGCGGCTCGCGGCCAGCGGGGCCGAGCCCACCCCGGCCCGGGTCGCGGCGGCGCTGCGGGCCCAGGGACGGCTGCTCGGCGACGCGGAGGTGCTCGGGGCGGCCGAGGAGCTGCGGTGCGAGCTGATCGGCACCGGCCCCCTCGAACCCCTGCTCGCCGACCCGGCGGTCACCGACGTCCTGGTCTCCGCCCCCGACCGGGTGTGGGTGGACCGGGGCACCGGACTCGAACGGGCCCCGGTGTCCTTCCCCGACGCCGCCGCCGTCCGCAGGCTCGCGCAGCGGCTCGCGGCCGTCGCCGGACGCAGGCTCGACGACGCCCGCCCCTGGGTGGACGCCCGGCTCCCCGACGGCACCCGCATGCACGCGGTGCTGCCGCCGGTGGCGGTCGGCTCGACCTGCCTCTCGCTGCGGGTGGTGCGCCCGCGCGCCTTCTCCCTGGACGAGCTGGCCGAGGCGGGCACGGTGCCGCCCGGCGGCGCCCGGGTCCTGCGGGCCCTGATCGACGCCCGGGTCTCGTACCTCGTCAGCGGCGGCACGGGCACGGGCAAGACCACGCTCCTCGCCTCCCTGCTCGGCCTGGTGGGGGAGCGGGAGCGGATCGTGCTCGCCGAGGACTCGGCGGAGCTGCGGCCCGATCACCCGCACGTGGTGCGCCTGGAGGCGAGGCCCGCCAACCAGGAGGGCGCCGGGCTCGTCACCCTGCGGGACCTGGTCCGGCAGGCGCTGCGGATGCGGCCCGACCGGCTGGTGGTCGGCGAGGTGCGCGGCGGGGAGGCCGTGGACCTCCTCGCGGCCCTCAACACGGGCCACGAAGGGGGCTGCGGGACGGTGCACGCCAACACGGCGGCGGACGTACCGGCCCGGCTCGAAGCCCTGGGGACGGCGGCCGGGCTCGACCGGGCCGCCCTGCACAGCCAGTTGGGCGCCGGGCTCTCCGTCGTGCTGCACCTCGTGCGGGACCGGGACGGGCGGCGGCGGATCGCCGAGGTCCACGTCCTGGAGCGCGACCGGGAGGGGCTGGTGCGGACGGTTCCCGCGCTGCGGTGGGGCGCGTCCGGGTTCGAACGGGAGCGGGGCTGGGAGCGGTTGAGGGCACTGATCGGAGGAGGAGCGCGGTGACGGCGGATCCGGAAGCGGTACGGGCCGCGGCGCAGGGTGTGGCGGCGCTCTGCGCGGGGCTCGCCCTGTGGTGGGTGGTCGAACGGCGGCGCGGGGCCGGCCGGGCGCGGGCCGTGCTCGCGGGCGGCCTGCCCGAGAGGTCCGGCGTCGGTGCGTGGGCGGTGGTGGTCGAGCGCGGGCAGGTCCTGCTGCGGGGGCGGCGCGCGTGGCTGTGCCTGCCGGTGGCGGGGGCCGTCGCGCTGCTCGGGGAGTCGCCGCTGCCGCTGGTGGCGGGGGCGCTCGCGGTGCCCCTGGTCGGGCGGCGGCTGCGGGCCGCCGGGCGGCGGAGGGAGGAGGAGGCGCGGGCCGAGCGGGTCGCGGCCCTGTGCGGGGCGGTCGTCGGGGAGCTGCGGGCCGGTTGGCAGCCCGCGCAGGCGCTGTCCTTCGCGGCCCGGGAGACCGGCGCCCTGGGCGGCGAGGAAGCGCGGGTGCTCGCGGCGGCCCGGTTCGGCGGGGACGTACCGGAGGCCCTGCGGAGGGCATCCCGGCAGGACGGCGCCGACGGCCTCGCGGGCATGGCGGCCTGCTGGCAGGTGGCCGTCGACGGGGGAGCGGGCCTGGCCGCCGGACTGGACCGGCTGGAGGCCTCCCTGCGGGGCCACCACGAGCAGCGGGAGCGGTTGCGGGCCGAACTGGCCGGGGCCTGGGCCACGGTCACCGTCCTCGCGCTGCTCCCGGCGGCGGGACTCGCCCTCGGTACGGCCCTCGGAGCCGACCCGCTGCGGGTGCTGCTCCACACCCCGGCCGGCCTGGGCTGCCTGGCCGTCGGCGGGGTCCTGGAGGCGGCCGGTCTCTGGTGGGCCGCGCGGATCGTACGAGGAGGGGAGCGGGCGTGATGCCGCTGGACGTTCTTCAGACGGGGGCGCTCCTGACGGCGGCGGTGTGCCTGTGTGCGCAAGGCGTTCGCGAGGTGCTGCGCGAGGTGTGGGCGCGCCGGACGCGGAGGCGGGCACGGAACCTCCTCGGGACGCCCGCCGCGTCACCCCGGAAGGCCCGGGCGGGGCTGCCGCCGTGGGTGGGGCTCTGGGCGGTGCCGGCCGTGGCGGTCGGCCTCGGCTGGGCGCTCCTCGGCGGGACCGCCGGTCTGGGCGCGGGAGTCCTGGTGGCCTGCGGGGTGCGAGGGCGGATCCCCGGCCGCCGGGCGCCGTCCGACCCGGACGGCGACGAGGAGGAGGCGGTACGGCATCTGCCGCTCGCAGCCGATCTCTTGGCGGCCTGCGCCGCCTCGGGAGCCGGGCCGGGAGAGGCGGTGGAGGCGGTGGGCCGGTCGCTGGGCGGCCCGCTCGGCGAGCGCCTGACCCGCACGGCGGCCGAACTGCGCCTCGGCGGCGAACCGGCCGAGGTGTGGCGGAGGTTCGGCGCCATACCGGGCGCCGCGGGGCTCGCCCGGTGCCTGGAGCGGTCCGGTTCCTCGGGAGCGCCCTCGGCGGAGGCCGTGGCGCGGTACGCGACGGCCCTGAGAGCGGCCCGCGCCCGTACGGCGGCGGCCGGGGCGCGCCGGGCCCAGGTCCTGATCAGCGCACCCGTGGGGCTCTGCTTCCTGCCGGCCTTCCTGGCGGTGGGCGTGGCCCCGGTGGTGATCGGCCTCGCGACGGGCCTGCTGCGCGGATGAGCACGCATGAGAACGACGACGAGACACGCACGACGAGACACGGCACGACGAGACACGGCACGACGAGACACAGCACGACGAGACACAGCACGACGAGACACGGCACGACCAGACACAGCACGACCAGACACGGCATGCCGAGACACGGCATGACGGAACGCGACGAGGAGAACGACATGGCGGTTACGGCGGCAGTGGTGGCAGCGGTGGTCAAGGAGCGGGTCGGCGGATGGTGGCGGGCGCGGCGGGAGGCCGCGCGCCGCGACGAGGGGATGAGCACGTCCGAGTACGCGGTGGGGACGATCGCGGCGGCGGCGTTCGCCGCGGTGCTCTACAAGGTCGTGACCAGCGGGACGGTCTCGGGAGCGCTGGAGTCGATGATCGGGAAGGCGCTCGATGCGTCGTTCTGACATGCGTCGTTCTGAGACGCGTCGTTCCGACCGGGGCTTCGCGACCGTGGAGGCGGCGATGGTCCTGCCCGTCCTGGCGCTGTTCACGGTGACCCTGCTCTGGGCGCTGGTCGCGGCCGCCGCGCAGATCCGGTGCGTGGACGCGGCGCGGGCGGGGGCGCGGGCGGCGGCCCGTTCCGAGCCGGTGGCCGCAGCGGAGGCTGCCGCGAGGACCGCGGCACCCGAGGGCGCCCGGGTGTCGGTGACGCGTTCGGGCGAGCTGTGGCGGGTGACGGTGGAGGCGGCGGCCCCCGGCCCCCGGGGCCTGGGCCTCACCCTGCGGGCGGACGCGGCGGCCCTCGCGGAGGACACCGGGTTCCTCGGGGAGGGCGCCGGGGTTCCCGCGGAGGGCGCGACGGACACGGACGGGGACCTGGGGCTCGGGGACCCCGGCACCGGGGGACCGGGAGCCGGGGAGCCTGCGGTCGAGGGAGCGGGGCTCGAGGGAGCGGGGCTCGGGGGAGCGGGGCTAGGGGGCCCGCCGTGACAGCCGGGCGTCGCCGCCCCGGCCGCCCCGGCCGCCAGGGTGACCGGGGTGACCGGGGTGACCGGGGTGTGGCGACCGTGTGGACGGCGTTCGCGGCCTGTGCGCTGTGCGTGGTGTTCGGGGTGGTGCTCGCCCTCGGCCAGGCGGTGGCGGCCCGGCACCGGGCCGGCGGGGCCGCCGATCTGGCCGCCCTCGCTGCCGCCGACCGGGCCCTGTGGGGCGAGGCCGAGGCGTGCGCCGCCGCCTCCCGGGTGGCCGGCGCGCAGGGTGCCGAGCTGGTGCGGTGCGCGGTGCGGGGCGAGCTGGCCGAGGTGGCCGCGCGGGTGGTGCGGGGCCCGTACCGGCCGGAGGTCAGGTCGCGGGCGGGGCCCCCGGGACTCCCGCCGGGCCTGTCCGGTCCGCAGGGCCTGACGGGTTCGCAGGGCCTGACGGGTCCGCAGAGTCCGCAGGGTCCGTCGGATCCGTCGGATCCGCAGGGCCTGCAGGGTCCGCCGGGTCGGCCGGGTCGGCCGGTGCCGCCTCCGAGCCCGCAGGCGCCCCCGGGCGGGCAGGCGCCTTCCGGCCCTCCGACCGCTCCCGATTTTCCCCCGGCTCCCGGCTCCCGGGCCGCTCCCGACCTTCCCCGGGCTCCCGGCCCTCCGACCGCTCCCGGCCTTCCTCCCCCGTCTCCCGGTCCTCCGGGGCCTCGCGGAGGAGTTCCGTGAGGAGGCGGACCGCGCCGCGCTTGTGGAGGGGGTCGTTGCCGTTGCCGCACTTCGGGGACTGGATGCAGGAGGGGCAGCCCGCCTCGCACTCGCAGGAGGCGATGGCCTCCCGGGTGGCCGTCAGCCAGGCGCGGGCCGTGTGGAAGGCCCGCTCGGCGAAGCCCGCGCCGCCCGGGTGCCCGTCGTACACGAAGACGGTGGGCAGCAGGGTGTCGGGGTGGAGCGGTACGGAGACGCCGCCGATGTCCCAGCGGTCGCAGGTGGCGAAGAGCGGCAGCATGCCGATGGAGGCGTGTTCGGCGGCGTGCAGGGCGCCGCCGAGGATCTCCGGGTTGATCCGGGCGGCGTCGAGCTGGTCCTCGGTGACCGTCCACCAGACGGCGCGGGTGCGCAGGGTGCGGGGCGGCAGGTCGAGCTTGGTCTCGCCGAGCACCTCGCCCGTGATGAGGCGGCGACGGAGGAAGGAGACGACCTGGTTGGTGACCTCGACGGAGCCGTAGCAGAGGCGGCCGGCTCCCCAGGGGATCTCGGTGTCGGTGTCGAGGACGGAGAGGGAGGTGGTGTCGCGGGCGGTGGTGGAGTACGGCGGGACGGCCTCCTCCACGAGGGCCACGGAGTCTTTGAGGTCGAGTTCCCGCACCAGGTAGGTGCGGCCCTGGTGGAGGTGGACGGCGCCCTCGTGGACGGAGGTGTGGGAGGCGGCCTCGTCGACCGTGCCGAGGAGGCGGCCGGTGCCGGCCTCCACGATCCGCACCGGGCTGCTGCCGCCGCCCCGGATGTCGGTGAGGTCCGCGGCCCGCTCGCGGCGGGTCCAGTACCAGCCGGTGGAACGGCGGCGCAGCAGGCCGGCGGTCTCCAGCTGGGGGAGCAGGCCGGGGACGGCCGGGCCGAAGAGGGCCAGGTCGGGTTCGGTCAGCGGCAGCTCCGCCGCCGCGGCGCACAGGTGGGGGGCGAGGACGTAGGGGTTGTCGGGGTCCAGGACGGTCGACTCGACCGGCTGTTCGAAGATCGCCTCCGGGTGGTGGACCAGGAAGGTGTCCAGCGGGTCGTCCCGGGCGACCATGATCGCGAGGGCGCCCTCGCCCGAGCGGCCGGCGCGGCCCGCCTGCTGCCACAGGGAGGCCCGGGTGCCCGGGTATCCGGCGATCAGGACGGCGTCCAGGCCGGAGACGTCCACGCCCAGCTCCAGGGCGGTCGTGGCGGCCAGGCCCAGGAGCTCCCCGGAGTGCAGGGACCGCTCCAGGGCGCGGCGCTCCTCGGGCAGGTAGCCGCCCCGGTAGGCGGCGACGCGGCGGGCCAGGGCGCGGTCGGTCTCGGCGAGGCGTTCCTGGGCGATCACCGAGATCAGCTCGGCGCCGCGCCGGGAGCGTACGAAGGCGACCGAGCGGACGCCCTGCCGGGTCAGGTCGGTCAGCAGGTCGGCGGTCTCGGCGGTGGCCGTGCGGCGGACGGGCGCGCCGCGCTCCCCGTGCAGCTCGGTCAGCGGCGGCTCCCACAGCGCGAAGACCAGCTCGCCGCGCGGGGAGGCGTCGTCGGAGACCTCGGTGACCGGCAGGCCGATGAGGCGGCCGGCGGCCCGGGCGGGGTCGGCGGAGGTGGCCGAGGCGAGGAGGAAGACCGGCTCGGAGCCGTACCGGGCGCAGATCCGGCGCAGGCGCCGCAGCACCTGGGCGACGTGGGAGCCGAAGACGCCCCGGTAGGTGTGGCACTCGTCGATCACGACGTAGCGCAGGGCGCGCAGGAAGGAGGACCACCGGGGGTGGGAGGGCAGGACGCCCCGGTGCAGCATGTCGGGGTTGGTCAGGACGAGGTTCGCGTACTGGCGGACCCACTCGCGCTCCTCGACCGGCGTGTCGCCGTCGTAGAGGGCGGGGCGGATCCGGTTGCCGAGCGGGGCGGCCAGTTCCCGCACGGCGCGCCGCTGGTCGGCGGCGAGGGCCTTGGTGGGGGCGAGGTAGAGGGCGGTGGCCCCGCGCCCGTTGGGGGCCTCGGAGCCGTCCAGGAGGGTGGTGAGGACCGGGGCGAGGTAGGCGAGCGACTTGCCCGAGGCGGTACCGGTGGCGATCACCACGGACTCGCCGTCGAGGGCGTGCTCGGCGGCCTGTGCCTGATGGGCCCACGGGTGCTCGATCCCGGCCTCCTGGATCGCCGCGATCACCTCCGGACGGATGCGGTGCGGCCAGACCGCATGACGACCCGCCCGGGCGGGCATGTGCTCCGTATGAGTGATGCGCGCGGCTCGGCTCTCGCCCGAGGAGAGCCGGTCGAGGACCATGCCGGGAGAGGGGCGGCTGCCCTTGTCCCCGGCGGGACGACTGGGGCGGTGATTCTTGGCCATCGGCATCGAGTGTGTCACTGCCATGACGGACAATGCTTCCAAGGCGTCGTGCATGGCTGTGGGTAAGTGATTGAATGCCATCGCGGCTGGCGATCCGTTCCTCGGCCCCGTCCGGGAGCCCCGAGAGAACGATCGCCCGATAGCAAGGTGCTGGAGGATCCGTGGACCTGTCCCTGTCGACTCGCAATGTGACCGGCGCTGGTGGTGACCGTACGGTCGTCGAGGTCGGTGGCGAGATTGATGTGTATACCGCGCCCAAGCTGCGCGAGCAGTTGGTCGAGTTGGTGAACGACGGCAGCTACCACCTGGTCGTCGATATGGAGAGCGTGGACTTCCTCGACTCCACCGGCCTCGGTGTGCTCGTCGGCGGCCTGAAGCGCGTCCGTGCCCACGAGGGCTCGCTGCGCCTCGTCTGCAACCAGGAGCGCATTCTCAAGATTTTCCGGATCACGGGTCTCACCAAGGTGTTCCCGATCCACACCTCGGTCGACGAGGCCGTCAACGCCGTCGACTGAGCCCAGGGGGTTCGCATGGCCACCGTTGAACTCCGCTTCAGCGCCCAGCCCGAGCACGTCCGGACGGCCCGCCTGGTGGCGGCCGCGGTGGCGCGCCGGGCGGGGGTGGACGAGGCGGTCCTCGACGAGGTGCGCCTCGCCGTCGGCGAGGCGTGTTCCCGTGCCGTCGGGCTGCACCGCAGCAACGACGTCACGACCCCCATCCGGGTCGTCCTGACCGAGGAGGAGAAGTCCTTCTCCATCGAGGTCGGCGACGAGGTGCCGGGTGCGGGGGTGGCGGCGGCCGATGCCGTCGGGGTTCCCGGCGCGCGCGCCGAGGCCCCGGTCGAGGACTTCGACGACGCCGACGGCGAGGACGAGATGGGTCTCGCGGTGATCCGCGGGCTCGTCGACGACGTCGAGGTGAGCGCCGGCACCGACGGCGGCACCCTCCGCATGACCTGGCCGGTGAGCCCGGCGGGCGTCCTGTCCTGAGACACGCCCGGACCCGCGGGACGCGGCGGTAGCGGCAGTACGAGAAGAGGCCCCGCCCTGCGGGGCCTCTTCTCGTACCCCGGTGCGCCCGGTCCAGGGCGGGGCGGCCGTGATTGGTGCATCCGCGCGGGGGTCTTCCGGGTCCCCGTATGTGCCGGTTCGTCTCCCTATGATCCGTCCCCATGGACCGATCCGCCCCCACGGACCCCGCTTCCCTCGCCCCGGACCCGGCTCTCCTCCCCATGGACCCCGTTTCCCTTCCCATGGATCCGGCTCTCCTCCCCATGGGCCCCGTTTCCCTTCCCATGGATCCGGCTCTCCTCCCCATGGGCCCCGCCTCCCTCCCCATGGATCCGGCTTCCCTCGCCACGGGCCCCGCTTTCCTCCTCAAGGGCCCCGCGGACCCGGCTCCCCTCGCCGCGGCGGTGCTCACCAGCGGGAACCGGGTGATCGTGGTCGTCGTCGCGGCCGTCGCCCTCGCCGCGCTGGTCGTCGCGTGGTTCTTCGCCCGCCGGGTGCTCGCGGCCGGCGAGGGCACCGAGAGGATGCGGGAGATCGCCGCCGCCGTGCAGGAGGGGGCCAACGCCTACCTCGCGCGGCAGCTGCGCACCCTCGCCCTCTTCGCCGCCGTCGTGTTCCTCCTGCTCTTCGCGCTGCCCGCCGACACCTGGTCGCAGCGCGCCGGACGGTCCCTGTTCTTCCTGGTCGGGGCGTTGTTCTCGGCGGTCACCGGGTACATCGGCATGCGGCTCGCCGTACGGGCGAACGTCCGGGTCGCCGCGGCGGCCAGGGACGCCGCCCCGGCGCCGGGCGAACCGGAGAAGGACCCGGCCGAGGTCGCGCACCGGGCCATGCGGATCGCCTTCCGCACGGGCGGGGTCGTCGGCATGTGCACCGTCGGCCTCGGGCTGCTCGGTGTCGCCTGCGTCGTCCTCGTCTACGCCGCCGACGCGCCCAAGGTCCTGGAGGGGTTCGGGCTCGGCGCGGCGCTCATCGCCATGTTCATGCGCGTGGGCGGCGGCATCTTCACCAAGGCCGCCGACGTCGGCGCCGACCTGGTCGGCAAGGTCGAGCAGGGCATCCCCGAGGACGACCCGCGCAACGCCGCCACCATCGCCGACAACGTGGGGGACAACGTCGGCGACTGCGCCGGCATGGCGGCCGACCTCTTCGAGTCGTACGCCGTCACCCTCGTCGCCGCGCTCATCCTCGGCAAGGCGGCCTTCGGCGACCACGGCCTCGCCTTCCCCTTGATCGTGCCCGCGATCGGCGTGGTCACCGCCGTGATCGGCGTCCTCGCCGTCTCGCCCCGGCGGACCGACCGCGGCGGGATGAGCGCGGTCAACCGCGGCTTCCTCGTCTCGGCGGTGATCTCGCTCGGGCTCGTCGCCGTGGCCGCCTTCGCCTACCTGCCGTCCTCCTACGCCGACCTGGAGGGCGTCACCGAGCCGGGCATCCCCGGCCACGGGGGCGACCCGCGCGTCCTCGCCCTGGTCGCCGTCGCCCTCGGCATCGTCCTCGCCGCGCTCATCCAGCAGCTCACCGGCTACTTCACCGAGACGAACCGGCGGCCCGTACGGGACATCGGGAAGTCCTCGCTCACCGGCCCCGCGACCGTCGTCCTCGCGGGCGTGGCCCTCGGCATGGAGTCCGCCGTCTACACGGCGCTCCTGATCGGGCTCACCGTCTACGGGGCGTTCCTGCTCGGCGGGACCTCGATCATGCTGGCGCTCTTCGCGGTCGCGCTCGCCGGGACGGGTCTGCTCACCACCGTCGGCGTGATCGTCGCCATGGACACCTTCGGTCCGGTCGCGGACAACGCCCAGGGCATCGCGGAGATGTCCGGGGACGTCGAGGGCGCGGGCGCGCGGGTCCTGACCGACCTGGACGCCGTCGGCAACACGACCAAGGCCATCACCAAGGGCATCGCCATCGCCACCGCCGTCCTGGCGGCCGCCGCGCTCTTCGGCTCGTACCGGGACGCCATCGCGACCGCGGTCGCCGACGTCGGCGCGGAGGCGGGCGGGCTGACGCTCTCGATGGACATCTCGCAGCCCAACAACCTCTTCGGCCTGATCCTCGGCTCCTCGGTCGTCTTCCTCTTCTCGGGCCTCGCGATCAACGCCGTGTCCCGGTCGGCGGGATCGGTGGTGTACGAGGTGCGGCGGCAGTTCCGCGAGCACCCCGGGATCATGGACTTCACCGAGAAGCCGGAGTACGGACGGGTCGTCGACATCTGCACCAAGGACGCGCTGCGCGAACTCGCCACGCCCGGCCTGCTCGCCGTGACGGCCCCGATCGCGGTGGGCTTCGCGCTCGGCGTCGGCCCGCTCGGCGCGTACCTCGCCGGGGCGATCGGGACGGGGGCGCTGATGGCGGTCTTCCTCGCCAACTCCGGTGGCGCCTGGGACAACGCGAAGAAGCTGGTCGAGGACGGGAACCACGGCGGCAAGGGCAGCGAGGCGCACGCGGCGACCGTCATCGGGGACACCGTCGGCGACCCGTTCAAGGACACGGCGGGACCGTCGATCAACCCGCTCCTGAAGGTGATGAACCTGGTCGCGCTCCTCATCGCCCCCGCGATCGTGCGGTTCGGCCACGGGGACGACGCGAACGCCTGGGCGAGGGGAGCCGTCGCCGCGGTCGCGCTGCTCGTCGTCGTCGCCGCCGTGCTCCTCTCCAAGAGGCGCTCGGTGGAGGTCTCCTGACGCGGGATCCGTCTCGCCCAGGGAGACGGCGGGGGAGACGTGAGCGGTCTCTCCCTTGGTTCAAAAGGCTTCAATAGCGGATGAATCGGTTGTACGAAAGGTGGAAGTAGCCCGTTCGGCGTGTATGTTCCGGGGCCGAGAGCCTTGGAAGGGACCGATCCGGTGAACAAAAAGCTTGCGGCCGCACTGTCCGGCGGCGCGGTACTGGTGCTCGCGCTGTCGGGTTGCAGCGACGACGAGGGCAACAAGGTGGACGACTGGGCGAAGACGTTCTGCGACCAGGCCAAGCCCCAGATCCAGAAGCGGGCCGACGCCCACCAGATCATCATCTCGACGGCGGCCGACAGCAAGCCCGCCGAGATCCAGGCCGCGGACTCGAAGGCGTTCCAGGACATCGCCAACGCCGACCGCGCCCTCGCGAAGGCCGTCGAGAGCGCCGGCGCCCCGCCCGTCGACAACGGCGAGAAGATCAAGCAGGACGCGATCAAGGAGCTCAACGAGACCGCGGTGGCCTACGAGGGGCTCAAGAAGCAGGTCGACGCCCTGGACCCGTCGAACCAGCAGAAGTTCGCGGACGGCCTCCAGAACGTCGCCAACGGGCTGACCAGGATCGAGAAGATGGACCAGAACGCCCTCGCCAAGCTGGAGGAGGGCGAACTCGGCAAGGCGATGGCCAAGCAGCCCGGCTGCCAGAAGCCCACCGCCTCGACCCCGCCGAAGTCCTCGGGCTCCGCCGCCCCGGGCGCCGGCGCCACCGCGGACGCGGGCGGCGCCGCCGAGCCCGTCCAGGGGACGTCCGCGAAGCCGAGCGGGTCGGCCACGGCCGCCAAGAGCGAGGAGTAGGCCTCCAGAGGCCCGTTCGTACGCCCTCCGACCGTTCCGTACGCCCTCCGACCGTTCCGTCCGTCCTCCGGCCCCCGGGCCGCGGAGGGCGGGCGAACGGGGGAGGAGGGCCGATCGGACGGCTGCCGTCCGGCATGGGTATCGGCATCGGCGGCTACCGATGCCGACACCGGTGGCCGCCGACACCGGTGGCCGCCGATACCGGTGGCCGCCGATGTCGATGGCGGCCGATGTCGGTGGCGGTTGTCACAATGGGGCGGTGAGTACGACCAGCCTGACTTCCCGCCTCCCGGTGCCCGCGCACGCCACCCATCTGCGCGAGGCGCTGCTCGCCGCCGACTTCACCGCCGACGGCCTGCTCGACCTGCTCGGCGCCCCCGCCTACGCGGCGCTCGCCCGCAGCGAGACCGTGCCCGCTCTGCGCGCCACCGGCGGTGACAGCCCGCTGGAGACCCTCGTCCGGCTCTTCCTGCTCCAGGAGCCCGTGGAGCACGCCCGGGCCGCCGCCGCGCTCCCGCTGGACGAGGCCGTCGCCGACGGCTGGGTGGTCCGCGAGGACGACACCGTGCGCGCCACCGTCGACGTCCGGCCGTACGGCGGGCCCGACGGCGAGGACTGGTTCATCGTCTCCGACCTGGGCTGCGCCGTCGGCGGCGCCGGCGGCATCGGCAAAAAGGACGAGGGGGTCGTCCTCGGCGTCGGCGGCGCCTCCACCACCCTGGCCGGCATCACCGTCCGTACGCCGGTCTCCTCCGCGCTCGACCTCGGCACCGGCTCCGGCATCCAGGCGCTGCACGCCGCCCAGCACGCCACCCGGGTCACCGCCACCGACCTCAACCCGCGCGCCCTGGACTTCACCCGGCTCACGCTCGCCCTCTCCGGGGCCACGGAGGCCGAGCTGGTCGCGGGCTCGCTCTTCGAGCCGGTCGGTGACGACACGTACGACCTGATCGTCTCCAACCCGCCGTTCGTGATCTCCCCCGGCGCCGGACTCACCTACCGGGACGGCGGGATGGGCGGTGACGACCTGTGCCGCACGCTCGTGCAGCAGGCGGGCGAGCGGCTGAACGACGGCGGGTACGCCCAGTTCCTCGCCAACTGGCAGCACGTGGACGGCGAGGAGTGGCAGGAGCGGCTGCGGTCCTGGGTGCCGCGCGGTTGCGACGCCTGGATCGTGCAGCGGGAGGTCCAGGACGTCACCCAGTACACCGAGCTGTGGCTGCGGGACAGCGGTGACCACCGGGGCGACCCGGCCGCCTACCGGGCCGCGTACGCCCGCTGGCTCGACGAGTTCGAGGCCCGCAAGACGCGCGCGGTCGGCTTCGGCTGGATCACGATCCGGCGGAACGGAGCGGTGGCGTCCGGCGCGGTCGAGCCCTCGATCGTGATCGAGGAGTGGCCGCACCCGGTCGAGCAGCCCCTCGGACCCACCGTCCGCGCCCACTTCGAGCGCCAGGACTACCTGCGGACCCACGACGACGCCGCCCTCCTCGCCGACCGGTTCACGCTCGCGCCCGAGGTGGTCCAGGAGCAGGTCGGCCTGCCCGGCGCCGAGGACCCGGAGCACGTGGTGCTCCGGCAGAACCGGGGCATGCGCCGCGCGACCCGGGTGGACCACGTCGGCGCAGGGTTCGCCGGAGTCTGCGACGGCACTCTCAGCGCGGGCCGCATCCTCGACGCCATCGGCCAGTTGATGGGCGAGGACCCGGTCCTGCTGCGCGACCGCACCCCGCAGGCGATCCGGCTCCTCGTCGAGGAGGGCTTCCTGCTGCCCGTCGGGGAAGGGGCCGCGGAAGAGGGCGCGTGAGACGGGTCGGGCCGGCCGTTCGACACGGGGCGAACCGGCCGTTCGACGCGGACCGCGCCGGCCGTTCGACGAGGGTCGCGCCGCACGCCTGATCCGGATCGGGCCCTTCGTCCGGGCCCGAAAGGCCGGGCACGCATGTTCCGTTTCCCGGTGCCGCCCGGCTCGTGGCCGTCGGCGGAACGATCTCCCGCCGGGCGCCGTCCGACGTGGCCGCCCCGCCGATGCCCGTCGGAACACCGCTGGTCGGGCCCCTCTTCCAGGTTTTCCTCTCCGTCCACCCGCGCGGGTGGACGGACGCCGCCGACGACCGCTCCCCCTCCGCGGAAACGCCGCCTCCGCGGCTTCCGCCTCCCGCGCGCGGGGCGACACGACCGACGGACCGCTCGTCGGCCTCTTCGTACGCGCCGGCACCGGGCCGCGTCGGCGTGATGCGAGCGGCGTGATGCGTGCGTCGCGGTGTGAGGAAAGAGGGGAGTGACATGAGCGACAGATGAGGGGGCAGGCGGGGGAGCGGCGGGAGCGGGAGGAGTGAGGGGCGGGTCACTACCGGCCATCTTCGTGAAACCCGGCCGGGTGGCCCACGGCGTTCACCTGGAGTTCGCGCCCGCGTCTTCCGGGGGTGCGAGCCTCCCCTCCGGGAGACGAATCACCGCACGTGGACGGAACGGGGTACGGGCATGGAGAGCGGGCCGGCGATCTTCGCGGGAGCGGCGTTCACGCTGTTCGGAGGCGCGCTGCTGCTGTGGACCACCGTGCGCGCGCTGCACCGCGAGCCCGTCGCGCACGGCATCCCGCCGCGCACCGCGGTCGCGCTGACGAGCCTCTCCGGGGCCGCCTCCCTCGCCCTCGGCGTCTGGTGCTTCGGGCGCCTCTGACCTCCTCCTCCGGTCCCGCCGCCGATCACCGGCGCGCACGCCCCGCCCCGCCGGTCCGGGAGTCCGGGCGGCAGGAATGCCAGGACTCGGGTTACCGTTCGAGTGGCCGTTGCGGGCTTTTGCCGTTTGACACGGGGGCGGGTTGTACCGTCACACTCCGCAGCGACGGGAGCGTCACCGTCCGTGCCGCTGCCGTGCGTGCCGGCGCCGTACGTGCCCGGTACGCGCGCCGTACGTGCCCTGAGAGTGCCGAACCGGAGAGAAGAGCGAAGTTGTCCCCGACCAGCGAGACCGCACACGGCGGCCGCCGACTCGTCATCGTCGAGTCGCCTGCCAAGGCGAAGACGATCAAGGGCTACCTCGGCCCCGGCTACGTCGTCGAGGCGAGCGTCGGGCACATCCGCGACCTCCCCAGCGGCGCCGCCGAGGTGCCCGAGAAGTACACCGGCGAGGTGCGCCGCCTCGGGGTCGACGTCGAGCACGACTTCCAGCCCGTCTACGTCGTCAACGCCGACAAGAAGGCGCAGGTCAGGAAGCTCAAGGAGCTGCTCGCCGAGTCCGACGAGCTCTACCTCGCCACCGATGAGGACCGCGAGGGCGAGGCCATCGCGTGGCACCTCCAGGAGGTCCTGAAGCCCAAGGTCCCGGTCCACCGGATGGTCTTCCACGAGATCACCAAGGACGCGATCCAGGCCGCCGTCGCCAACCCGCGCGAGCTCAACCAGCGCATGGTCGACGCCCAGGAGACCCGCCGCATCCTCGACCGCCTCTACGGCTACGAGGTCTCGCCGGTCCTGTGGAAGAAGGTCATGCCCCGGCTCTCCGCAGGCCGCGTGCAGTCCGTCGCCACCCGGCTCGTCGTCGAGCGCGAGCGCGAGCGCATCGCCTTCCGCTCCGCCGAGTACTGGGACCTCACCGGCACCTTCTCCACCGGCCGCAAGGGTGACGCCTCCGACCCGTCCTCGCTGGTCGCGCGCCTCGCGGCGGTCGACGGCCGGCGCGTCGCGCAGGGCCGCGACTTCGGCCCCGACGGGCAGCTGAAGACCGCGAACGTCCTCCACCTGGACGAGCAGAACGCGCGGGCGCTCGCCGCCGCGCTCGCCGACACCGCGTTCTCCGTGCGCTCGGTCGAGTCGAAGCCGTACCGCCGCTCCCCGTACGCCCCCTTCCGGACCACCACCCTCCAGCAGGAGGCGAGCCGCAAGCTGGGCTTCGGTGCGAAGGCGACCATGCAGGTGGCGCAGAAGCTGTACGAGAACGGCTTCATCACCTACATGCGTACGGACTCCACGATCCTGTCCGACACCGCCGTCTCGGCGGCCCGGGCGCAGGTCACGCACCTGTACGGAGCCGACTACCTGCCGGAGAAGCCCCGCGTCTACGCGGGCAAGGTCAAGAACGCGCAGGAGGCGCACGAGGCGATCCGGCCTTCGGGTGATCGTTTCCGCACTCCGGCGGAGACCGGTCTGACCGGCGACCAGTTCAAGCTGTACGAGCTGATCTGGAAGCGGACCGTCGCCTCCCAGATGAAGGACGCGACCGGAAACTCGGTCACCGTGAAGATCGGCGGCCGGGCCTCCGACGGCCGCGACGCCGAGTTCAGCGCCTCCGGCAAGACCATCACCTTCCACGGCTTCATGAAGGCGTACGTGGAGGGGGCCGACGACCCGAACGCCGAGCTCGACGACCGCGAGCGGCGCCTGCCGCAGGTCGCCGAGGGCGACGCGCTGTCCGCCGAGGAGATCACGGCGGACGGCCACGCGACCAAGCCGCCGGCCCGCTACACCGAGGCCTCGCTGGTCAAGGAGCTGGAAGAGCGCGAGATCGGCCGCCCGTCGACGTACGCCTCGATCATCGGCACCATCCTCGACCGCGGCTACGTCTTCAAGAAGGGCACGGCGCTCGTGCCGTCCTTCCTGAGCTTCGCCGTCGTCAACCTCCTGGAGAAGCACTTCGGGCGGCTCGTCGACTACGACTTCACCGCCCGCATGGAGGACGACCTCGACCGCATCGCGCGCGGCGAGGCCCAGTCCGTGCCGTGGCTGAAGCGCTTCTACTTCGGCGAGGGCGGGACCGCGGGCGAGGGCGGCGCGGCGGACGCCGGGAACGGCGACGGCGACCACCTCGGCGGCCTCAAGGAGCTCGTCACCGACCTCGGCGCCATCGACGCGCGCGAGATCTCCTCCTTCCCCGTCGGCAACGGCATCGTGCTCCGCGTCGGCCGCTACGGCGCGTACGTGGAGCGCGGCGAGAAGGGCCAGGAGGAGTACCAGAAGGCCGACGTGCCCGACGACCTCGCGCCCGACGAGCTGACCGTCGAGCTCGCCGAGGAGCTGCTCGCCAAGCCGAGCGGCGACTTCGAGCTGGGCGCCGACCCCGTCAGCGGCAACCAGATCGTCGCGAAGGACGGCCGCTACGGCCCGTACGTCACCGAGATCCTGCCCGAGGGCACCCCGAAGACCGGCAAGAACGCGGTCAAGCCGCGCACCGCCTCGCTCTTCAAGTCGATGTCCCTCGACACGGTGACCCTGGAGGAGGCGCTCAAGCTGATGTCCCTGCCCCGGGTCGTCGGCGCGGACGCCGAGGGCGTCGAGATCACCGCGCAGAACGGCCGCTACGGCCCGTACCTGAAGAAGGGCACGGACTCGCGGTCGCTCACCGACGAGGAGCAGCTCTTCAGCATCACGCTCGACGAGGCCCTCGCGATCTACGCCCAGCCGAAGCAGCGGGGCCGGGCCGCGGCCAAGCCGCCGCTGAAGGAGCTGGGCACCGACCCGGTCAGCGAGAAGCCCGTGGTCGTCAAGGACGGGCGGTTCGGCCCGTACGTGACCGACGGCGAGACGAACGCGACGCTGCGGACCGGCGACAGCGTGGAGACGATCACGCCCGAGCGCGGTTACGAGCTCCTCGCGGAGAAGCGGGCCAAGGGACCGGCCAAGAAGACCGCCAAGAAGGCCCCGGCGAAGAAGACGGCCGCGAAGAAGGCCACCCCCGCCAAGAAGACGGCGGCCAAGAAGACGGCCGCGAAGAAGACGACGGCGGCGAAGAGCACGACGGCGAAGACCGCGGCGGCGAAGAAGACCACCGCGTCCGCGAAGACGGCGTCCGCGAAGACGGAGTAGTCCCTCCGGGGCGACCCGGGACGACCACGAGGGGCGGGGGCCGACGGCCTCCGCCCCTTCGCCGTCCCCTCCGTCTCCCTCCTGTCACAGCCTCGTCCGGATGTTCGGGCGGGGGCCACGGGGAGTAAGGCCGTCCGGATAGGGTGGACGGATGACGCGAGCAGAGCAGCCAGACCGTCTCGGCGATTCCGACGCCGCACTCGTCGCGGATTCCCGGGAGCGCGCCGTACGCGCCCTCTTGCGCCACCAGCCGCTGCGCCGGCTGTGGAGCGCCCATCTGCTCGGCAGTACCGGCGACGCCCTCGCCCTCCTCGTCCTCGTCCTCCTCGGTTTCCAGGCGGCCGTGACGGAGGACGCGCTCGGGGGCGGCTACCGGGGGGCCGCGTTCGCCGTGGCCGCCGTCGTCGGCGCGCGCCTGCTGGCCTCGGTCCTCTTCGGGGCCGTCCTCCTCGGACCGCTCATCGCCCTCACCGGGCCCGGCGGGAAGCTCGACCGGCGCTGGACCATGATCGGCGCCGACGGCGTGCGGATCGCGCTCCTCGTCATCGCGCCGCTGTGGATCGACTGGACCCCCGGCAGCGCCCTCTGGTACCTGCTCGGCACCGTCTTCGTCACCGGCGCGGCCGAACGGCTCTGGACGATCAGCCGCGAGGGCGCCGCGCCCGCGCTGCTGCCCGCCCCGCCGCCGGAGGGCGCCGCCGTACGGCCGCTGCCCGACCACCTCGGCGCGCTGCGCACGCTGTCCCTGCGCACCGGCTTCCTGTCCGTCCCGGCCGCGGCCGTCGTCCTGCTCGTCGCCACGCTCGTCGGCGAGCTGCTGGGCGTCGGACTCGACTGGTTCTCGCTGCACAGCGCCGCCCTCGGCTCGTACGTCGCCGCCGGCCTGTTCGCCGCCTCCGTCACCGTCCTGTACGCGATGGCCCTGCCCGGCGGGGGGACCCCCCGGCCCCGGTCGCCCCTGGAGGGGCTGCGCCGGCCGTCCGCGAAGACGACGGACCCCGACAAGGACGACAAGGGCGACAAGGGCGGCAAGGGCGGCAAGGGCGGTGCCGCGGAGAAGGCCGGCCGCACCGGGGTCCTGTCCCTCCTCGTCCTCGCCTGCGCCACCGTCGCCGGGGCGATCGCCGCGGCCGCGTCCGTCGCCGTGCTCCACGCGGACGACCTGGGCGGCGGCCCCGTCGCGTACGCCCTCCTGATCCTGGCCCTCAGCGGCGCCACCGCCGTCGGCATCCGCACCGCGGGCTCCGTGCTGCCCGTCCTGTCCCGGCGCCGGCTGCTCGCCCTCGCGATCACCGTCACCGGGGTCGCCCTGATCGCCGCGGGCCTGGTCCCGGACACGGCGACCGTCCTGTTCCTCTCCGTCCTCGCCGGATACGCGGCCGGGGTCGCCGCCCGCACCGGCCACGTCCTGATCGACCAGGAAACCGAGGAGCCCCGCCGGGCCCGGACCACCGAGCACCTCCAGGCCACCGCCCGCTTCGCGATGGGCGTCGGCGCGCTCGTCGCCCCGCTGCTCGCCGCCGCTATCGGGCCGCACCGGCTCGCCTCCGGCAGCTCCGTCCTGGAGCACGGCGGCGCCGCCTTCACGCTCGCCCTCACCGGCGCCCTGCTGCTCCCGGTCGCCGCGCTCGTCCTCGCGAAGGCCGACGACCGGGCGGGCGTCCCGCTCCGGCGCGACCTGCGCGACGCGCTGCGCGGCTCCGACCCGGCCCAGGCGCCGTCCCCGACCGGCTTCTTCATCGCCCTGGAGGGCGGCGACGGCGCCGGGAAGTCCACCCAGGTCCAGGCGCTCGCCGACTGGATCCGGGCCAAGGGCCACGAGGTCGTCGTCACCCGCGAGCCCGGCGCCACGCCGATCGGCAAGCGGCTCCGCTCGATCCTCCTCGACGTGTCGTCGGCGGGGCTCTCGAACCGGGCCGAGGCCCTCCTGTACGCGGCCGACCGCGCCGAGCACGTCGACTCGCTGGTCCGGCCGGCCCTGGAGCGGGGCGCGATCGTCCTCTCCGACCGGTACATCGACTCGTCCGTCGCCTACCAGGGCGCGGGCCGCGACCTCTCCCCGACCGAGATCGCCCGCATCTCCCGCTGGGCCACCGACGGCCTCGTCCCGCACCTGACCGTCGTGCTCGACGTCTCCCCGGAGACCGCGCGGGAACGGTTCACCGAGGCGCCCGACCGGCTGGAGTCCGAGCCGCCGGAGTTCCACGCGCGCGTGCGGGCCGGTTTCCTCGCCCTCGCGGCCGCCGACCCCAGCCGCTACCTCGTCGTCGACGCCGGCCAGGAGCCGGAGGCCGTCACCACCGTCGTGCGCCACCGGCTCGACCGGATGCTGCCGCTCTCCGAGGCCGAGGTGAAGGCCGCCGAGGAGGCCCGCCGCAAGGCGGAGGAGGAGGCGCGGCGCAGGGCCGAGGAGGAGGCCGCCCGCAAGGCCGAGGAGGAGCGCCTGGAGCGCGAGCGCCAGGCGCAGCTCGCCAAGCTGCGCGCCGAGGAGGAGGAGCGCAAGCGGCGCGAGGAGGAAGAGGCGCGCCGCCTGGAGGCCGAACGGCAGGCGGAGGAGGCCCGCCGGAAGGCCGAGGAGGAGCGGATCGCCGCCGAGGAGGAGCGCAAGCGCCTCGCGGCGGAGGAGAAGGCCCGCAAGGAAGAGGAGGAGCGGCTCCGCAAGGAGGCCGAGGAGGAGGCCCGGCTGCGGGCCGAGGCCGAGGCGCGCCGCCTGGAGAAGCAGCGCAAGGCCGAGGAGGCCCTGCTCCGCGCCGAGGAGGCCCGCCGGGCCGCCGAGGCCGCCGCCGCCGCGAAGGCGGCGGAGGAGGCCGCGGCGAAGGCGGCCGCGGAGAGGCTCGCGGCCGAGGCCGCCGCGAAGG